>NZ_WXWS01000430.1:0-8519 GCF_009904715.1 Vibrio sp. V42_P2S4T144
TCCTAATCATTCTATACCCCTAAAACCATGCAATAACCTGAGGTTTTATTCATTATCAGAATATAGCTTCACAGAGAAAATAAAATTCGGAATAAAAATCCACTATGTTTTTAAATATATCGAATAATAGGTCTTACCAAAAAACAATATCAACATATATGACTTAGTTTGCTTATATAGACAGGACTTTATGTTGCTTCTAAGTTTCTTGCTCTAATAAAGTCTACGAGTAACATGAAATGAGATATTCCAAATTAACGCCTTTAGCCATATTTTGCGCGATAAGTCTAACTGCTTGTGGCGGCAGTGAATCTAATTCGAAACCATCGACAACGACACCTCCAACACCACCAATGCCAACATTGAGCACTGTCACAATCCCAACTGTCGTTTCTACAGAGTTTCCAGCCAAGTTAAAAGTGGCTGCTGATGCTGGCTTCACCCACTATGTGAAAATCTCCCTTTCCGAAGCAAACAACAACGATACATTTCACATTGTGGCTGTTGATGACGGTGCGAATAATGAAAAAATCTTTCGTGCAGCCAAAATCATCCAACACCTTCTCACAAACCAACCAGACTCTAAGTACGGTGCTGACAAGTCTCGTATCGCTAAGACATTAGCCGAGCGTGATGCCACACTAATGCTGACCGAAAACGATGAACAGAATGATGAGATGTTAACCAAAATCTTTATCAACGAACTGATTCGCCAAGATAAATTGAACGATGCAGTTACAAACTCGGGCTTAGCACACTCTTTTGATACGAGTTCTCTAGAAAAGTTTGTTGTAAGCATGATCGTACTTAACGAAGATGATATGGATACACTTGTCACATCTATCGCGTCAACATTAGTAACTAGTAAAGAAACACCAAACTGGCTAAGGAATAGCCAATCTTTAATGTATCGAGAACTGACAGTTGAAGGCGATTGCCATTACATGAGTAATTTTGCCGATTACTGCGCCAATCTTGGTAAAAAAGCCGAACGAGACGCCGCTTTTGAAGAAATTTTACACTTGGTCCAAGCGCAAGGTATTGCACCTAACACGGCGACTGCGGCACTGCAAAATGACATTCAAGCTCATGCGTTAAGCATCTATAACGATATTCAATCGGGCAAACCGACAGTGTGGCGCCCTACTCAGTATGACTGGGACGATTGGAAATCGGACGACTTCGATCCTGAAAGTGTGAAACAAACGGGCCCTTCATATTCTCACGAATATTTTGCTGCCGCTTTTGAAGCGTACATGGGCGTAGCAAAAGCAAACGGACATGGTTTAGATGGCTACCAAGCGTTAACGCGTGAAGAAATGCAAACCCAAGATCCACAAGCCGTTGATTGGATCAGTGGCTTATTCCACGGATACTTGCAATATACCGCGAATATCGACTCTGCGGGCGTCAAGCTCTACACAGAAAAGACAAATCCAGGCACAGTACCTACCTTCCGTATGGCTCCCAACAAAGACGGTTCGATAGAAGCGTACACCTACAAATCTCAGTGGCTAACAAAAGTGAAGATCATTGGCGACGACGCGATGAATGTGATCGGTAATGATCAAAACAATACTTTTGAAGGCAACAGCAAAGACAACAGCATTTATGGTGAAGGCGGTATCAACACCTATATCGTGCCACACAAACTGGCGGAATGTACTGTTATCAAAGCAAAGAGTGTTTCTGTTGAGTGCCCAAATACAGGCACTGACGAGTTGTACGACATTCAGAACATCCAATTCACCGACCAAACCCTAGATGTAACCAAGCTATAAACAATGAAAAACATGAAGAAACTTATTCTATTCGCTCCCTTGCTCCTTGTTGGTTGTGGTGGCCTAGCCGTCATGGATCGTACTGATGCCGTAAAAGCACAACCAGAAATGCTGATCAAAACCGACGGTGATTTTTGGGGATTCGGTGCAGATGGCCATTTTGATTTTGCTGGTAAGTACAAAGGCAAGTATTCACGCAGTGCTTCTAACTCAAGTTGGTTTAACCGTATCTCTTTCAAAGAAGGTTCAATGGGCGCAGAAGTGACTCGTATCGACAGCGGGGAAACTTGGCTTTTGAACTGCACCGGAGGCGGTATGTCGGTTAACTACATGGGCGTCGATTTTGGTGGGAATGATCCTTACACCTGTGACATTACTCAAGATGGTAAAAAAGTCGGTGAGTTTGCGATGGAGCCAAAATCCGCTCTCATCGACATCAGCTTTGAGAAGAAAGAGACAGGCGTAGTGCGTATTGGTAGCACCCACTTTACTGTAGAAACTGTACATACTAGTCCTGACGCCATGATGGCGGTAGACATTCCATTGGGGTATAGCTTTAAGGAAGGCACACAAGAAATTGCCGCTGTGCAGACGAACGGTACCATTGCGGTACAGATGCTCCCTGAACTTAGCGAACAAAAAAAGGATGTAATTGCCATCGGCGCTGTTGCAAGTGCACTAAGTTGGCGCCCTAAAAAATAGCCATTACATAAAACAACAACACGCAAAAAAACAAAGCCCTCTACTTTTTTGAGGGCTTTTATTGCTTGTACTCATAGAGATAAGTGGAGCACTACTTCTCTAATCTTCCCGTATACTGCTTGGGCGTTAATCCACGATGTTTCTTAAACATACGATTGAAGCTCGCCACATTGGTGTAACCAAGGCGCGTGGCAATGTCATCAATACTCACGCGCTTACTCAACAAACCAGCTGCAATATTACTCAATACATAGCCAGAAACCGTCGAAAAATTGAGCCCTAATTTATGCAAACGACGTTGAAACTGCTGTTCAGATAAATCAAGCAGAGAAGACACGCGCTCTAACGTTGGCAATCCATAATGGCTGCTGTAATTCACCACTTCATAAATCACTTTCAACTCATCTTCTGGGTCGGGCATATTAAGCAAATCATCCAAATCGGAAAAACTCATCGCTAGACGGTTGTCTTCTCGATGGCTCACTTGGCGAGAAGCTAGTCGGTCATCTCCCGGGATCCATATCTCTGTTTTTGGCTGACTCCATTCCACCTCGCAGCCGAAATATTCCCGGTATCGCTCAGTATTTTTTCTCGAGCCTGAAACCTTGACACGTAAAGGCTGGTAATCTTTGCCAAGAAATTCGCGTAACACCTTAATCATAAATACCGCACAGCGGATACTATCGTGCACCTTTACTGACGTTTCTATAAACGGGTTGTGGTAAGTCCATTTGATGATTTTACCCGACTGTTCGCCAGCAAAAAACGCCCCTGATTGTAGGTTGCTCACACCATAATTCACTCGCCGAATGGTACTGGCTAAATCATTGCCGGAGAATAACCAGCGTCCCACTGGCCCTAGCTTTTGCAGTTCAATACCTCGGCTGAGACTCAACACCACATCCGGGTCACAACTGGCTTGTTCAACACAACGGTACCATTCCGCAACGGCTTTTAGCGGGATCAGTGTCATTGGGTTACGAAACACCGATGCTGGGATCCCTAACTCATCCGAGTCCAAATTGTATTTAGATAACGCGAGGTTATGTATGTTTAGAATGCCCATCGCGCGAATAAACCGAACCGTTTTCATAACCAATCACATCAAATTTAATCCTGTAGTGATTGAATCTGTCACAAAGAAAGCCGCAAATCAAATTCAGATCACAATACGCCAACAGTTTGATAGAGGAGTGTTTAATGAGTTTACTGAGTGTCCCATTTGTCGGTACAGGCGCAGATACGGCGTTACATGTTGTCGCTGCTGTCGTTTTAATCGCGAGTGTCGCGGGCGCGTGTTACGGCTTTTGGAAAATCCATGAATTACCTATCAATAAAGCACACAGCAAAGACCATCATCAGATAGGGCTCATCACTACGCTGACCTGGATAGGGTTTGTCTGGCACTGGGTTTGGGTGCTAGCCGTGATCTTTGCATTCGTTGATATGGAAAAAGCCATCATCAATCTGCGTGATACATGGAAAAGTAAACCGCAAACAGAAACACAGCCAAAAGAGGAAGCATAATGTTAGAAGGTTTAGCGGTATGGGCACTCTTCATCTATCTGCTGCGTTTGGTTGGCATGCCTTGGAACAAAGCAACCAAATCGTTCGCTTATCTTGGCGGTTTGAGTTGGCTGATGTTCGTCTGGGTAGGTTTGATTAACTTCACCCCGATGGATTTGTCCGGCGGTTCTGTCGTGCAGTCACCACACATCCAATTGCGTCCAGATTCAACCAATGTAAAAGGTAAAGTTGACCACATTTACATTGAGCCGAATCAGCAAGTTAAAGAAGGTCAGCTCATTTATGAACTTGACCCAACGCAATACAAAATCGCATTAAATCAAGTGAACGTATCCGCTGATTCTGCTCGCGTCGCACTAGCGACAGCAAAAGGCGACATCGAGATTGAAGAAGCTAACCACGAAGCGCTAGTGCAAGATCTAGAAACATCAAAGAGCCAGTTGGAAGCGGCGAAAGTTGACTACAAATTGCAGAAAAAAATGCTAGATCGTTATGTTGAGCAAAACCGAGTGGTGCACAACACCATCACGGAAAGCGATATCGACAAACAATCGAGTGCGGTTGATATGGCACGTCACAACGTGTTGACCCTTGAGTCTCAAATCAAGAAGAAACAAGTCGATATTTCCCGTGCAAAACTGGCGATTCATAAAGCGGAACTTGCAGTTGAAACCAAACAAGCCGAACTGCGCCAAGCGAAAGAGCAAATTGCAAAAGCGCAATGGGATTTGAATAGCACAAAAGTTCATGCCCCAACAGATGGCTTTGTCACCAACTTTATCCTGCGTGAAGGTCAGCGTGTATCAATGATGCCGCGTATCAACATGTACACCAACGAAAAGTACGTACTAATGCGAGTGAACCACCAGGCGATTCGTAACATCAAACCGGGTCAGCCAGCGGAATTCTCTTCGTCCGTTTACCCAGGTAAGATCTTCTCAGCGACCGTCGAAGGCATTGTTGAAGCAACAGGTGAGTCACAAGGTAATCTACTGGGTTTCGATGATTCCGTACGTGTCACCACTGGAAAGAACTTACAGAACAAACACCACTTTGTTCGTCTTAAGATTGATGAGCCAGAAGGCTACGACATCCCTGTTGGCTCTGTTGGCCTCGCATGGGTCAGCGGTGAAAAACCGATAGGCTTCATGGCCTTCTTAGATGTGATTCGCGGGATCATCATCCGAATGAAGTCTCAACTGTACTTCTTCTACTCTATCTAAACTCGCAAACCGCCAGTTACGCTGGCGGTTTTTCTTTCATTTGTATCCAAACATATCCTTTTCCCGTATAACAATTAGTTAGTAAATAGCGGAGAAGATTCATGTCGGCAAAGGAAAGAAGCCTACCTACCCATCGCATCTCAAGATTCAGCAAGTTCGCTTCACTTGCTACCCGTGTCGCAGGCAATGTGATTGCAGAAGGCACGAAGCAGATAGCCAAAGGCAACAAACCAAAAGCGAAAGACCTCTTGCTGACGCCACAGAACATCGCGCGCTTAACTGACCAACTTGCTCACCTGCGTGGCGCTGCAATGAAGCTTGGTCAAATGCTATCAATGGATGCTGGTGATGTTTTAGAACCTGAACTTGCCGATATTCTTTCCCGTCTTCGTTCCAACGCAGACCCAATGCCTGCAAAACAACTCAACGCAGTAATGGAAAGTTCGCTGGGAACGAATTGGAAAGCTGAGTTTCTGTCATTTAACTTCAAACCAATCGCCAGTGCATCAATAGGACAAGTGCACCAAGCCTACAGCGATGCGGGCGATAACCTAGCCGTCAAAGTGCAATATCCGGGCATACGGAAAAGTATCGATAGCGACGTCGATAATGTCGGTACACTGCTCAAGGTCGTTGGGTTGATTCCCGAGTCTGTCGACTACAAAGGATTACTCGAAGAAGCGAAAAAGCAGCTACATGACGAGGCCGATTACGCACGAGAGGCACAATTTGCCATTCGTTATCATGACGCTTTGAAGGAGCACCCTCATTTTGTGGTGCCCAAGATTCATACTGAAAGTTGCTCAGACTCCGTTCTCGCGATGGAATTCATTGATGGTAGCCCGATTGAGCAAATCGAACATTATGATCAGAGTACGCGAGATTTTGTCATGCACAGCCTACTCGAATTACTGTTCAGGGAGCTGTTCGAATTTAAGATGGTACAAACCGACCCAAATTTCGCCAACTACTTATATATCGAAAACACTCGTCAAATCGGCTTGCTAGATTTCGGGGCCACTCGAGAGTACAGCGAGCGGTTCAGCACTGGTTATCGCCAAGCTTTCGCATCTGTCGTTAACAATGACGAACAAGGCTTGAATAATGCGCTTGAACAAATAGGCTTCTTCAGCCAAACCATCCTTCCAGACCAACGCCAAGCGATTCTCGATCTAGTGAAAATGGCATGTGAACCGATGTTAGTTGATGAGCCTTATGACTTTAAAGCCAGCGGCTTAGCACAAAAGCTTCGCGAGGCTGGCACCATTCTAAGCATGGAGCAAGAATACTGGCATACTCCACCAGCAGATGCTCTATTTTTACACAGAAAAATCGGCGGAATGTACTTGCTGGCAGCCCGTATTGGCGCAAAAGTGAACATTCGCCAATTGGTACAGCCATATCTCACCATCAACAGCGAATAGCCTATTGTTTTTCTGTTACTTTCAAGTACCTTGAGCAAGGTTAAGGTGCATAGTTGTGCATCTCAATAACATGCCATACTTCCATAAAACGAATTAACTATCGGGGTACTCGGTGAGCAAGTTTCAAGATCTCTCCACTCTAATCCAGCAAATTGGCCAAGCCGAAGAAGCGGATCAAGTCGCAACGCTCAATGAATCTATTGAAGCGGGCCTCGAGCCCGGCGCGGTTGCCCTGATTCTAGAAGCCTTTCCAATCGACGATCGTGTTCGCTTATGGCGAGCTTTACCACTAGAGCTACATATCGACGTGTTAACGGAAATGCGTGCGGACGTACGTTTCTCTATCATCAATGCGTTATCTGAAGTCGAGCTAAAGCTAACTCTCGCTAAACTCGACAACTTGTCGCTCATCGAATGGGCCGATTCGTTGCCAGAGTCGATCATCAACGAAGCGCTCTCGTTGATAGAAAAAGATGAGTTGGAACTTTACGATCAAGCAAACGAGTATGCTGATGAAGAACTCGGCCACTGGGCTGAACGTAAGATCATCACCCTGCCCTTCAACATTACGATTGGGACAGCTAAGCAGTTAATGGAGCGCTATAGCTACGACACGCCTCAACAGGTGTATCTGATTAATCGTAATAAACAGTATCGTGGAACGGTCAACTACTTCGATATCTTACGTGGTGACCCCGATACTCGCTTAAAAATACTCGTTATTGAGGCTGTGACGGTTCTAGACAGTAAAATGATGCTTCCTGAAGCGGTAGAGGCATTAGAACACAGCACACTGCCCGCTCTCCCTGTAACTGATGCAGACCAAACACTGATCGGTGAAGTCGATTGGCAGTTTGCATTGAGTACACAGCGTGAAATCTACGAAGCACGTTTGATGGCCGGTACAGGTATGGATGAAGGCGATGACTTGTTTGCGCCAGTATTAAAAAGCTCGCAAAAGCGCGGTGTTTGGTTAGGCATCAATCTGCTTACTGCGATTTTGGCGTCTGTCACTATCGGACTATTTGAAGATGTAATTGCGCAGGTGGTGGCTTTGGCGGTGCTCATGCCAATTGTTGCATCCATGGGGGGCATTGCTGGCAGCCAAACGCTCACTCTAATGATTCGTGCGATGGCGCTTAATCAGATCACCCCAGGTAACCGCTTCAAGCTTTTGAAAAATGAGTTGGGTATTGGCTCTCTGAACGGCATTGCTTGGGCGTTAATCATCGGCGGGCTCGCCGGATTGTGGTTTCAATCTCCGGTTCTTGGGGGAACCATCGCGCTGGCCATTATCGTCAATATTATTACCGCAGCTTTATTTGGTGTGCTGATTCCCATTATTCTGGATAAGTTTAAATTGGACCCCGCTTTGGCTGGCTCGGTGATTCTAACAACAGTGACAGATGTAGTTGGTTTTTTCGCCTTTTTAGGAACGGCGAGTTTAGTCATGCTTTAAAAGGTTCATTGTTTATTAATCAATCATTAGCATAATAGAGTCAAATTGCATAACGCAGTTGCAAATTGCAAACATACTCAAACTTTAAGCAACGCATGTCACAGAAACTACGTATTTTAGGGCATATTAAAGTTGGCACAGTAACTGCATTATATAAATCGACCCTTCTTAAGCCGAGGGTCACCTAGCCAACTGACGTTGTTAGTGAACTTGATTTTGTTCACATGTATATAAGCCAATCGCACTCTTTGCGGTTGGCTATTTTTTTATGTGGCTATTGCCCTCTTATCCTCTGACCGAACTCGGTTGTACTTTTCTTACCCACAACAGATTGTTTACTGTTTATAAAATTCAAATATTCGCCCACTAAACCATTAGAAATACCAGCTTCAACAAAAATAAA
>NZ_WXWS01000413.1:0-8490 GCF_009904715.1 Vibrio sp. V42_P2S4T144
TAACTATGTTGTAATTTTACACCACAATTAGATAAAAACAAGACTCCAGTCACATTTATTTTGTAATTAACTTTCAGTTTGATTTTCGTGGATTTCTTGAAATGAGCGTCTATCGCTTAGGTTGTTGGTATGTTTTACCCGCTGCGACGTACGTATCTTTCTGTTTGATTTCAAAGAATGTTTCAAAGAACCACGCAGCAAACTTGATCAAGTGATCGCCTTCATTCATGACGTGCTCTACGTATTCTTGCTCTTCTCCGGACTCATCTTCTTGAGTGGTAATATGGTAAATACGTTTCTCACCATCAACTTCTGCAAGGCCAAACTGACCCGTTAGGGATTGCGCCGCTTGTGCAACTTCTTCTTCCTCACACGCCTTCAAGATTTCAAGTGCCTTTGGCATGCTTTCTTGCTGAGTAATTTCTTTTACCAGTGTTTCAAATTCGTTTTGTTGCATTCTTTCACCTAACGATTAGAGATCGGATAGCCATTGGGCAGAAATGTATTCCAAGCTTGAGAGAAGTATCAAGGTTCGCCCTCTTCCTTTCAAACCAAGTCATTCAGTATACACAACAAGCCAGACTTAATTTAGCTGCGCATTTTAGAAAGCCGACCTTCTGGTTGCAAGTATATTCAGATGGAAGTTTCTGCTTGAACCGTCCCTTCTGGCACTTTACGAAATTGGCTTAGTACAAGAACAAAGCAAGAAAGTAACGCAATAAACAAATAAAACACCCCAAGCTGCTGCTGATTCGTAACCCATGAGTCTACTAAGTACCCACCAAACAAACCTGCTAAACACATTTGAATAGAGCCAGATAACGCAGAAACCGCGCCTGCCTGTTGCTTATGTGGCGAGAGTAGCAAACTAATCGATACTGGGAATGACATGCCTTGGGCAAAACTTAAACACGTGAATGCCGTCAGCAATGAAAATACACTGAAGGGGGTAACCAACAACATGAAGCCAGCAACAGCAACAATCGCGAAACTCATCAGCAAGATTTGCTGAGCTTTGTAACGAGCATTGATCAAATTCAGCACTAAGCTACCCGTCAGCAAACCAACTGACGGTATGATCATCAAAGAGCCGTAATCTGCCGCCGTTAATCCTAACTCTTGTTGCATTAAAAATGGATACAAGGAGAGCGTAACCAGAGCCGATAAATAACTAAGCCAGTTGTAGCTCGCACTACCAATCACTTGTGTATTCGTTAACAGACGCAAATAGTTCGCGCTTACTTCGCCTACTTTAAATTTTCTCTTCGGATAAGGCAGCGTTTCTGGCAGCACCAATAAACCAAGTGTAAAAATTGCCATTAAGTAAATCAGTACAAACACGAAGACAGCATGCCAACTCAGGTGAAAAGCAATCCAGCCACCAAACAGCGGAGCAATAATTGGCATCACTGAAGCAGTGACTGAAATATAAGATAGCGCTTTGGTTAATTGCATACCGTCATAACTATCACGCAGTACTGACCGACCAAGTACCGAAGCGCTGCCCGCTCCTAGGCCTTGCAGTAACCGTCCCGCTTCAAGGGCAACAATGTTGTCCGAAAACGCGATGCAAATAACCGTACCAACTAGATATACACTTTGCCCCAGAATAAACACTGGCCGACGACCAATCGCATCAGACAATGGGCCGTAAAAAAGCTGAGAGATACCGAAGCCAACGAGAAATAGCGTGACGAGATTCTGAATCGAATGTTGCGGCAAATTCAAGTCATGACCAATCAATGGCAAAGAAGGAAGATAAATACTAACGCCAACTTGGCCTGTGGCAATGATCATCATCGCTAATAACAATGGTGTTTTACGCAAACGTTCCTCCTACTTTGTGACAGATTGATGGCAAACAGTGTATATTTGATACTCAAAGATGATAATCAGCTAAGTTGGAAAGGAATTAATTCCCAAGGAGATACAATGGACTGGATTCAAAGCGTGAAGAGTTATATTCGTGTGGTCGAAGAAGGTAGCTTTAATGCCGCAGCGCGGAAACTCAATACCACCAGCTCAGCTATCAGTAAGCGAGTTCAATGGCTAGAAGATAAAATTGGCGTTCAACTACTCAAACGTACGACCCGCTCAATTAGCCAAACTGAAGCTGGTGCGCTGTTTTATCAACGAGCAAAAAGTCAGCTTGATTCATGGCAATCGGTATTAGATGAAACTCGCTCAGTCAACCAATCACCAGCGGGGCTATTAAAAATTGGGGCAACGCTGGCCGTTGGTTCCAAGTTTCTAGTTCATTATCTTGATGATTTTCTTGATAAATATCCAGACATCACACTTCAATTAACAACAACGCTACCAGGCCAATTGCCAGAGCTAAGCTTAGACCTGTTTATTAGCCGGGAATTAGAGCAACTGAACTCTCTAAGTTTCAAAGCTACTGCACTTTTCGAACATAAAGCCCAGTTTTACGCCGCGCCTAGTTACCTAAAGAAATATGGCACACCACAATGCGTTGAGGATCTGACAGAGCATAATGTCCTGATTTGGGGAGAAAAACCCTCACGAGAAATCAAAACAAATCGAGGCAAACGTATCAGCTTGTCCGGTAACTTTGCCACGACCAACCCAGAAGCGCTGTTTCATGGTGCCAAAAGAGGCATGGGTATTTTGATGACGAACAACGTCATGATCAAAGATGATCTCAAATCCGGCGCGTTAGTCCCTATCCTGCCCGATATCACAGCGGATAAAGCCACTGTATATGCCTACTATCCAAAGCTGGATTATCAGCATACCCGAACTAAGCTGTTCCTCGATTATCTCAAATCACGATTGGAAGAGGAGAAGCGCGCCTAGCTTAGCGTTTTTATCGCTATAGCTTTAAAAGGTTCAAGCATAAAAACATGAAAATAATGATTTGTTCGTTCACAAAATTTGAAAAATCTGCCTTAGTAACCGATAGTTTATTTGATGCATATCAAATAATAATTCGTCGTGTCTTACACGATATGTTAATAACAACGCTAGGTGAAATGCTCAATGGGTCAGGTACAAATCAGTTTCCACAAAATTGATGAGATATTGAAGCTAAACGGCACGGCTCAGCTAAACCGAGTCACGCTAGATATTCATCAACACTTGCAGAGCCATTGCACTTGCGTCGTAGAAGTTGCGCATCTTCAGCATTCGGCTCATACCATTTCCTTCGCCAGCAATGGAAAAATTACAGACAACCTAAGCTACCACCTTTCAGGCACCCCCTGTGAAAAAGTGGCGAAAGACATTGGCGAACATATTTTCTATCAAGACCAGGTATACAAGCGTTTTCCTGAAGATCACATGTTTCAAGAAGATGGCATTCAAGCTTACATTGGCCTGCCATTGAAGACACAAAATGGCGAAGTTCTGGGAATTTTACTGTCTACCTTTACCCGAAGCATCCACGCGAAAGAAGCGCAAGATATCCTCGACTTCCACCGATTTTATGCCAATGTCATTATTCATAGCTTACGTGAAAAGTGGGTCAGTGAACGTTCAGATAAGCTTCTTAATCAGCTTAGCTATGAGGTATCGCATGATAACCTAACTGGACTGCTCAACCGTAGCTGTTTAGCTGATACCTTGGAGACATTAACGCAGCAGGCGACTCGCCCATTCAGTTTGGCGTATCTTGATATCGATAATTTCAAATCGATCAATGATATCAACGGAAACTATATCGGCGACCAAATCATTAAGTTCACAGCTAACGCCATTCAACAGAGCTTGTCGTCGCCAAACAATGCGTTCCGTGTTGCAGGAGATGAATTCGCCTTCATCACGTACGACGAAGATCCTGTCGCCGTGTGTCAGGAAGTACTCGACAAAATTGAAAGCGGCTACAGCGACAAATCTAACCGGATTTCTTTCACCGTTAGTATTGGTATTGCACGTGCCCCAGTACATATGTTGAACAGCGATGAGCTGATTTTGAATGCCAGTCTCGCTCTCAAAGATTGTAAAAAACACCGCGATACACGGATTCAGCATTACGACACACACCTTAGTGCGTTATACCACCGTAGGACGCAGCTTATTGAGGCAATGCGAATCCAGCTAAGTACTGATATACAAGACAGCGATGAGTTGTATGTAGTGGTTCAACCGATCGTTGATATCACGAGCGACCGCTGGAATTACTTTGAAATTTTGACTCGTTGGAATAGCAATATCTATGGAAATATCTCTCCAGCGGAGTTCATTGAAGCTGCCGAACAATCAGGCCTGATTATCGAGTTAGGTGAACGGATTATTGAACTCGCGTGTATCGCAAAGCAAGAACTCGAAGCGAACCTAGGCTATAAAGTCAAACTCTCCATCAATTGCTCAGCGTATGAGCTGGTTGATTCCAACCGTTATATTAATCACTTAACCAACATGGTTGAAAAGTATCAGCACGAAGCAAAAGACTTTGTTATAGAGCTCACCGAGACCGTCTTACTCTCACAAAGTGGCCGTGAACAGATGGTACTTAACTCGTTGCGATACTTGGGTTTTAAAGTCGCACTGGATGATTTTGGTACGGGATACTCAAGCTTGAACTATATACACAATTATCCGATTGATAGCATCAAAATCGATGCTACCTTTGTGCAGAACATGCTCTCAAATACAACCTCTGAACAAGTAGTGTTTTTGATAGCGCAATTGGCAGAGCTGCTTGATGTGGATTTGATTGCCGAAGGCGTAGAAGACGATAGAGCACTACAAAAGTTAATTGAAATGGGCTGCCACTACATCCAAGGTTATTTTTACTCTCGTCCACACAGTGTTGAAGAAATCGTACACCTGATAAATGAACGTGAAGTGCGGAGTGCCTAACGTACTGAACAGACTGCTGTCATAGAATTCAAATCTAGTTAATGCACAAAGTAAAAGAGACCAAGCTATGCTTAGTCTCTTTTTGTTTTTTAAGCGAAGTACTTTATTACAGCACTGCTTTCTCTTTATCGCGTAATAGTCTATCCATTTCATCTCTGTTCGCGACAAAAGTAGCCATCTCTTTCTTAGGAACAGAACTCGCCATTGGGATATTTGCTCGCATAGCGTTAACTGGACGGCCATATTCAATCAACTCATAGTGAAGGTGTGGCCCAGTCACTCGACCTGTTTTACCAGAAAGACCGATACGCTGGCCTCGAGAAACCTTTTGCCCTTTCTTCACCAAAATCTTACTTAGGTGTAAGTAACGGGTTTTGTATTTGCTGCCGTGCTCAACAACCACGTAGTTACCCGCATATGGGTGTTTACGAGTCATGATCACTGTACCATCACCAGTAGAAACGACTGGTGTACCGGTTGGTACAGCAAAGTCAGTGCCGTTGTGCGGCGCAACACGCCCCGTTACTGGATGTAAACGATTAGGATTGAAGCCAGAACTGATACGCCAACGACTACTTACAGGGTAACGCTGGAATGCGCGCTGTAAGCTTTCACCTTTGGCATTGTAGAATTGACCATCAGTATGAAGGTAAGCGGTGATCTCGCGGCCGCGATTATAAATCTTAATCGCCTCAATTTCGTTCTTACCTGTTGGTACACCATTGATGCTTTGTGAGCGGCGAACAACTTCAAATCGATCACCTGCACGAAGATCACGTCCAAAATTAAGTTGTTCTTTGAGTAAGCTTACGACTTGACTCACTTCCGCCGACGTTAAACCTAAACGACTCGCAGAAGAAGAAAAACTGCCTTGAATAACGCCAACTAAAGGTTCTTGGCTCCACACGCCAGGAATGGAAATATCAGTAAAGTCATAGCTACCATCACTATTCAGCTTGTAGACCACTTTATCTGCAATAGAAAATTGCAGTTCCATTTTCGCTAACTCGCCTGTCGCATCATCACGCCAGAAACGGAGCGTATTGCCCGGCTTAAGTGTATCAAGTGCCAAGTAGTTCAAATCCGTTTCCATTACTTTCATTAACGAGCTGTAACCGAAACCGAGCTGACTAAAAATAGTGCTTAGGTTGTCACCTGCTTGGATTTGATATTCGAAGTTCGGGGGAGTGACAACTTCGGCAGTTGTCGCATCAAGAATTTTTTCAACGACCTGAGATTCAGGTAGGTTCAATGCGATGGTTTTGGTTAAAGATGACTCTTTGAGAGAGTGAGAAACACCAATCGCAACTAAAACTGGCAAGGAGTATAACAGCAGCGCTCTACGACTTGTCAGATTCGGCAACCGTCTTGTAATTTCATTTGTAGACACGGGAATTACTATCTCCTTTCAAACAAGGCTCATAGCTTATGCATTCCCGAATAAGAAATCACTAGGAAATTTCGAGATCTAGCGCAGAAAATACTGAATTTTTACAGAACTCAAAAAAAATTCATCACTGTTGCATATGTAAGTTATTCCCTACACGCTGTAATGTGGATGAATTGAATTGATTTGGCGTGTCTGCCATTGCTTGATCGTCACCGTGCGCTAAATATGAAAGCGTGATAGTTGTATCACTTTTCCATTCGAGCTGAGTAAATTTCACGCGGTCACCAACAAAAATACTGTCTAAAAGTACAACTCGGCTCGGCACGGGGTCAAACTTGAACAAGCCAACATAGTTAAACGAACCGCTACCTTGTGTCGTTACAATCATCGGTGCAACAACCCATGAAACACCTTCAATCTCACGCTGACTAATCGACGCAGTTGGAACAAGTACCTGACCTTTTGTCGCACCTGCATCATAGTCACCTATCAAATAGCCGTTTTCTTTATCCCACTCATCAAGAAAAGTGACCGCACTCTGCTCGGGTACTTGGATCGTCCAAGGGTTACGTGCAGTGATGCCAAGCGTCTCTTGCACAATAACGTTCGTTTCGACTTCTGTTTGAGGAAACTTAGCCATGATCTCGTCATCAGACAAACTAAAACGATAAACACCTGCGATCACAACCACAACTAATAAAACGATTGGAATAAGTAGAATAAGTGGTATCGGCAGGATTTTTTTGTGAGTCATGAAGACTTCCTTGTTTCAAGGTATAAACGAAAAGCGAGTATACCATTGTATACCCAAATGATTTCACCTCTTCAAGTGTTTCAAAATTAAACTAAACTGATTGTATCCAAATAGTTTCAAGTCCAGAGCTCATAACGAGCTAGTGACACAAGCTCTGTGCTCTAGGTCTATTGGTGTATTGGGACAAATAGGTAATCACGATGACAAAAACCATTCATACATGCGAGTGCGCCTGCGGTTTAGTTGAGATCCGTTGTAAGGGAGAGCCCACCCACACGTCTGTCTGCCATTGCTTCGAATGCCAAAAACGAACTGGCAGTGTTTTTGGGGTACAAGCTCGCTTTGAAAAAGAGCACGTCACTTTAAACGGTGAAGTCACTAGCTATACCCGAATTGGCGATGATGGCAGTGAGGTTCAGTATGACTTTTGTCCATCCTGCGGCACGACAATGAGGTTGTTCGTTTCTGCATACCCGGAAATCATGATCATTCCCGTCGGTCTATTTACCGATAAAGAGTTCCACCAACCTACCGTTTCAGTCTATGAACAAATGAAACACGGGTGGGTGAGTTTCGAATGCACAACGGAACACATCTGCTAGCGGGCAATCCACGTTCACATATTTACTTTGGCTCGGACAAACACCCTATAAGTGAGATTTTTTTGAGAATGATCAATCGAGTTTTACTGTAAAGGGTTTCGTAACTCGGTGTGAGCGTTATAATCGGCTCCTAATATTTGGTGGGGGTTTATTGTGATTTCCAGACTTCCTCGTTGGGTGGAATATGGCGCGTTTCTACTAGCTCTTCTCGCGGGCTGCGTCAACGCCGTTGGTCTTCTCGGCTTTCAACACCAAGCGATAACTCATCTTTCGGGAACCGTAACTCAGCTAGGGAACAGCTTGCTAACAGGTTTGGATAGCTCCATTCACCTGCTCTTCATCGTATTTAGCTTTTTGATTGGCGCTGCCTTTAGCGGCTTTTTTATTGAAAGCAGTGCGTTAAAACTAGGGCGAAGATATGGTGTTGCACTGTGCATAGAAGGGAGCTTGCTCTTACTCAGCTTGGGCTTTTTGGTGCAAGGGGATTTGTACGGCCAATATCTAGCATCAGCAGCATGTGGATTACAAAACGCCATGATCACCACGTTTAGCGGCGCAGTAGTCAGAACCACACATATGACCGGAATCATCACCGATCTAGGGATTATGATTGGAGAGAGCTTGAGAGGTCGTCAATTTGACCGACGTAAAGCAAAATTATTCCTATTCATTTTCTTTGGCTTTTTGTTTGGCGGCGTCGCGGGAGCGGCTCTATTTATGGTATATGGTTTATATACGCTGGTTTTCCCAGCAATATTGGCTTTTTCTACGGCTCTGATTTACTGGAGTTACCTATACATACTTAGCCGTCAACAAAAAGCATAAAATTTCGATCCGATTGAAGCGACATGCTTCAATCGGATTTGGCTCAATAGGTTCACACTGCAACGGTACAAGAAACGCTGAACGGTATTTTGACA
>NZ_WXWS01000283.1:0-8460 GCF_009904715.1 Vibrio sp. V42_P2S4T144
AATCTATCTTGATTTAGGCAGTGTAGATCTCGTGGATGGGACACCGATTGTGGATATTAAGCCTTATATTCCCTATTCGGATTCTATTTCGGAAGCACAAGGCGGATACGCAGACCAAGAACCAGAAAAGTCACAAGTCACCTTTTCTGCTCAAGCATTAGCAACGATAGAAAATCGACCCGATACTGACTATGTAAGATCAGTCATTGAACAAGTTCTGGCACAAGATCCTCGCCCTGCATATAAGAAAAACAAGCCGGACGACAAAGAATATGCGGTAAATTTGTTCGACTTGAACGTAAAGTTCACAGCAACAAGCAACTTAATAACGGTTACCGCTATTGAAAGCTTTTGACAAACGCAATTGGCTGATATTATAGACGGCTAACAAATTTCCCTTTAGGGAACTCCCATACTCCTGCTTATTCAAGCTTGAGTATCTAACTTAAATAAACGGATAAATTTAATGCGTACCAGTAATTATCTTCTTTCTACTCTGAAGGAGACTCCAAACGACGCAGAAGTAGTGAGCCACCAGCTCATGCTACGTGCAGGTATGATCCGTAAGCTGGCTTCAGGTTTATACACCTGGCTACCTACTGGTCTACGTGTACTGCGTAAAGTCGAAAACATCGTTCGTCAAGAAATCGACAATGCAGGCGCAGTCGAAACTTTGATGCCCGTTGTTCAGCCGTTTGAACTATGGGAAGAGACAGGCCGCAGCGAAAAGATGGGTCCTGAGCTACTTCGCTTTACTGACCGTCATGTTCGTCCGTTTGTACTTAGCCCAACCGCTGAAGAAGTGATCACTAGCCTTGTTCGCAATGAAGTGAGCTCTTACAAACAGCTTCCGCTAAACCTGTACCAAATCCAAACCAAATTCCGTGACGAACGTCGTCCACGCTTCGGTGTAATGCGTTCACGTGAATTCTCAATGATGGATGCGTACAGCTTTGACATTGATAAAGACGGCCTACAAAAGTCATACGACGCAATGCACGATGCTTACTGTAAAGCATTCGATCGCATGGGTCTGGATTACCGTCCTGTACTTGCAGATAGCGGTGCTATCGGTGGTAGCGGCTCTCAAGAGTTCCACGTACTGGCTGAAAGCGGCGAGGATATCATCGCATTTTCTAGCGAGTCAGATTACGCGGCAAACATTGAAAAAGCAGAAGCACTAGCTCCAGCCTCTGAGGCTGCGGCACCAACACAAGAAATGACGTTGGTTGATACGCCAAACGCGAAAACAATCGCTGAATTGGTTGAGCAGTTCGAACTACCAATTGAAAAAACAGTGAAAACACTGTTTGTGAAAGCATCTGACGAAGTTGATACGCCAATCATCGCGCTTATTATTCGTGGTGATCATGAACTGAACGAAGTGAAAGCAGAAAACCTTCCTCAGGTTGCAGCTCCATTGGAAATGGCATCTGAAGAAGAAATTCGTGAGCTTATCGGTGCAGGCCCTGGTTCACTAGGCCCTGTTGGCCTTAAACTGCCGTTCATTGTTGACCGCAGCGTTGCGGTAATGAGCGACTTCGGTGCGGGCGCGAACATCGATGGCAAACACTACTTCGGTATTAACTGGGGTCGTGATGTAGAGCTTGGTCAAGTTGAAGACCTACGTAACGTTGTGGAAGGTGACCCAAGCCCATGTGGCAAGGGCATTATCCAGCTTAAGCGTGGTATCGAAGTTGGCCATATCTTCCAACTAGGTAACGCTTACTCCGCAGCGATGAACTGTGGTGTACTGGGTCCTGATGGTAAGAACGTCATCCTAGAAATGGGTTGTTACGGTATCGGTATCACTCGCGTAGTAGCGGCTGCTATTGAACAAAACCACGACAAATACGGCATCATCTGGCCAGATGCAATCGCACCATTCCAGGTAGCGATCGTTCCAATGAACATGCACAAGTCAGAAGAAGTGAAAGAAGCCGCTGAGAAATTGTACGCTGAGCTAACAGCAATGGGCATCGAAGTGCTATTTGACGACCGTAAAGAACGCCCAGGCGTAATGTTCTCTGACATGGAGCTTATTGGTGTACCGCATACCATTATTATCGGTGACCGCTCAATGAAAGAAGGCAACTTCGAATACAAGAACCGTGCTACTGGTGAGAAAACAGCAGTCGCAATGACTGACATTGTTGAGCACGTAAAAGCTCAACTAAAGTAAGCACTAGACGAGTTCGCATTTGAGGTAGTTTCAAATAGTTAAAAAGGGTTGGCTTCGGTCAGCCCTTTTTATTACAGCTCAACGCCCCCCTCCACCTTTTTCGAACTATTCACTTTGTTAATCTTTGGTTCAGCTTCTTGCTATTAAACTGATTTCATCATCTAAAGGAGGTCAGTTATGGATTTAAAAAGTCTTCTAAACCAAGCACTCAAATCAGACTTACTTAAGCAAGGTGCAGATGCATTGGGCAAACAAACCAACAACATCAAATCCTCATCAAATTCAAGTAGCCTAAAAACGCTAGGAGCAGGTGCTGTAGGCGGAGGCCTCATCGGTATGCTGATGGGCTCAAAGAAAAGTAAAAAAATGACTAAAAAAATAGGGTCAAGCGCATTAAAAGTCGGTGGCGCAGCTGCGCTTGGAGCCTTGGCCTACAAAGTGTATAACGACTGGCAAGCCAAGCAATCCGGTCAAGGTGTTCAAGAAACCTTTGACCCCGATGACAGTAAACACAGTGTCTTAATTTTAAAAGCAATGATTGGAGCTGCAAAAGCTGATGGTCACGTTGATGAAGAGGAAATGGCGCGCATTGAACAAGCTCTCGCGGATATGGGCGCAGATGAGCACGTTCGTCACCTCGTTCAGCAAGAGTTAAACAAACCGCTTGATCCTGCTGAAATTGCTAATCAGGCGACCTCTCCTCAACAAGCGTCAGAAATTTACCTGGCGTCTTTGATCGTCGCTGATGAACAAAACTTTATGGAAAAAGCGTATCTGCAAGAACTAGCAAAACAACTTCAACTTTCACCAGAAGTCACTCAGCAGTTAGAAGCACAAATGCAGTGATTAAATCTCGCTCAAGCAAACCTTCAACTTGAGCCAAAACAACTCTGTACTTTGAGTTTCAAATCCGCTGTGTGTATATTGAGATAAGTTATCATTTAGTGGAAAGAAAACATGCAAGTATACGGCTGTTGTGAACTGGTTCGTGAGCTTTATGCTCAGATTGGTAGTGGCGATCAAGCTTATATTCCCCAAGCAATTTCATGTGCAGTTAAAGCACTGAACGATGTTGCAGCGGATGAGTCCCTGCCTAAAGAAGTGCGTGAAAAAGCGGCATTTGCTGCGGCAAACCTACTGATTTCAGATTTTGAGGATAAGTAATGAATCTAGCGAACTTTGAATCCATGGACCCTGTCATGCTGATGAGCATTGTGAATATGAAGCTACGCGATGACTTCGGAGGTGATCTGGACAAACTGGTGGCTTTCTTCGATATCGAGCGCACAGCACTGGAGACAAAACTGGCTTCTGCTGGTTTTGACTTTCTTCCAGAAGCAGGACAATTCCGTTAATCCACACCATGCTTGGCGGATAACCGAAACGAGAATAACCAATATGAAAAAGGGCTTGATGAGTTACCATCAAGCCCTTTTCTTTTATTCGATAGACGTCTCGGTTAGCCAAATGAAGCCCAGATGACTGTCGCCACAAGAATTGGACATACAAACTTCACATACGCAGGCCATAACTTACCAAACCAACCTTGCGTAAACTCCGGGCAACCTTGCTCAAGCTCTTTGATTTTTGAGTTGCGATTCCATACCCAACCACCAAATAAGCAGAATAAGAGCGCAGCGGTTGGTTGTAGATACTGAGTAGCAACCGTCGCGACCATACCAAATAGAGCACCAAAATTATAAACAATCACCACACTGAACAAAGCAATGAGACCACCTAAAACCCAGCTCGTTGCGCTGCGCTTAGTATTGAAGCGCTCACTCACTAAAGCCACTGGACACTCTAACATTGAAATGGAAGACGTTAGCGCCGCAATCGTCAACAATAAGAAGAACACAATAGAGAATAATTGACCAAGCAAACCTAAACTATCAAACATTAGTGGCAATACCGTAAACACTAACGTATCTGAGCTTAAGAGAGAGCCATCTTCTGCATAGATTTGAACGCCCTTTTGCATTGCTACAAACATCGCTGGCATCACCACTAACCCTGCAATGAAAGCAACGGCAGTATCTACCATGGTCACGTTCATCGCCATCTTTGGTAGGTTCTCTTTCTTACTCAAGTAAGAGCCATAAATCAGCATTGAACAGCCACCGATCGTAAGCGAGAAGAAGCCCTGTCCCATTGCAGCAAGAATCAACTTGCGGTCCCATACCTTTTCAAAATCCGGCACTAGGTAATGTTTCAGACCTTCCATCGCACCGTTTTGCGTCATGATGTAAGCAAATAGCAGAGCAAACAAAACAAACAATGCTGGCATCAAACGTGTGGACCACTTCTCAATACCTTGTTTTACGCCACCTTGTACGATGAGAATCGTCAGTACATAAAAAGTAATGGTTCCGAACAAGTTACGTTCAACACTAAAGCCCTTTAGCCATTGAGTTGCAGCTTCTAACCCCATTAGATCTGTGATTGCACCCAGTAAAAAGCAGATCAACCAACCACCAACAATTGAATAAAACGCTAAGACAGCGCTTGGTACGCTTAAACCAATCCAACCCACAATGCCGCCGAGCTTTTTACCGGCAGGGTTATCTGTGATTGCACGCATACTGTCTACAGGGTTGGCTTGACCATGGCGACCAATCGCCATTTCAACCACCAGCATCGGAAATGCGACGATAAGAATCATCACCAAATAAACTAACAGGAAAGCACCGCCACCATTACTGGCTGCTTGAGTTGGGAAGCCCCAAATATTGCCAAGGCCAACTGCGGCACCTGCGGCAGCTAAGATGAACCCGAGACGAGAGCCAAAATGCTCGCGAGGCTGAGAAGAGGTTTGCTGTGTCATACTACTCACACAAAAATATCATTGAACTAGCTAACTAGTACACTATAGCAATATTCACTATTCAACAAGAGCACCTCGGTTAAATCCTCGACAGTTGAAACAATTTGTAGTCATTCAGCTTGTAAATTTTAACGTACATCTCATATTCATCGCTCAAAAGCCTCGCGACTGTTGTTCGTTTTACGTGGCTGAATTTTACCAATCCTTCTGCCGTGAAGTGAGCCGAAAAATAATGAGCTCTGGTGTAAGGGACGAACTGTTCCTCGTGATACTGTGTCGAAAAGCAGAATATTGTGCTTCGCTTTTTCCCCCTAATGTCTATTTATCAGCTAGTTATTACTCTGTTCTCATTTATACCCATGATTCAAGGAGAGGAAAATGAAGGTCACCCTACTTCACGGAGCGATGGTTGTAGCACTCAGCGCCAGCTACCAAGCTCAAGCCTATAACTGTCAAAGTTTACCCGACTGGGACAGCACTGCGACTTATACATCGGGCGCTTTAGTAAAAACGCAAGGAGCCGCTTATGAGGCTGCATATTGGACGCAAGGCAATGATCCCGTGACCAACTCAGGATCTTGGGAAGCATGGAAAGCGTTAGGGCAATGTGATGGTGGAAGCAACAATTTATCACCAACGGTGTCGTTCTCCTCTCCAATAAACAACGCACAAATTCCCGAAGGCAGTGCGATCACTTTGTTAGCCAACGCAACTGACGAAGATGGCCAAATCACACAAATTGAGTTTGTTGCAGGCAACCAAACCGTTGCTGTGGTAACTCAAGCACCATTCGAAGCTTCTTGGACCGCTATTGAAGGGATCTCGCAATTGACCGCAATTGCGACAGATAATGAGGGAGCTGTTAGCACCACGACGATTTCTATCCAAGTTCAACCACAAGTCGAATTACCGCCACCAAGCATTTCATTGACAAGCCCAGTAGGCACAGAAGTGCTTAATGTAGGCGATAACCTAACCGTAGCCGCTCAAGCTGACGATATTGATGGTGTGGTCACACAAGTTGAGTTCTTCGTAAACAATCAATCTGTCGCCATTGATACTAGCGCACCTTACGAATATCAATGGACCGCTAGTCCAGGTACATACTCGTTCAAAGCACAAGCGACTGATGATACAAACCTCGCAACGATGAGCCAAGAAGTAGCGCTGGTTATTAGTAATTCAGAAACCGGAACGGGCGGATGTGCAGATGCAGTACCTTATGTGGCAGGCACAAGTTATCAAGCTGGCGACCTGATTTCTCACTTCAACCAAAAATATCGTTGTGATGTTGCTGGTTGGTGCTCCTCGGATGCGACATGGGCTTACGAGCCTGGTGAAGGGCTATACTGGCAAGATGCTTGGAGTGGCCTAGGTGCTTGTTCGACACCACCGCAAGTTACCATTACGGCACCAACGGATGGACAAGTCGTGCTCGCTGGCAGCAATAACGAAATCACGGCAAACGCAAGCGATGCTGATGGCACAGTCACGCAAGTTGAGTTTTTTGCGAACAACACCAGCTTAGGGGTCACCACTCAAGCGCCATATTCCGTTACTTGGAACGCCACACTTATTGGCGCTAACCAGCTTAAAGCCGTCGCAACCGATAATGATAACAACACGTCAGAGTCCCTGGTTGGTGTGGAAGTCAGCGATAAAGATTTGGTCGTCTCTCTGACTTCACCAAGCAGCGGTCAAACCGTCGGATTAGGCAAAAGTCTCGCATTAAGCGCCGATGCAACGTCTTTAACTTCAGGCATTAAACACGTTGATTTCATGATCAACGGCTCTATTGTTGCAACCGATACCACAGCACCTTACACAGCCAACTGGACACCAACTGCACTTGGTAACTTTACAGTTAGCGCCCAAGCTGTGGATTTGTCAGGAAGCAATGCACTGTCTGACGCCGCAGCAATAACGGTGGTTGAGCAAGTAGAGAAACGCCATAAACTCATCGGTTACTGGCACAATTTTGTAAATGGTGCGGGCTGTCCAATTCGTCTAGCAGATATGGCAGATGCTTGGGATGTGATTGATATTGCCTTTGCTGAAAATGATCGCAACAGTGATGGCACTGTGCACTTTAATCTATATTCAGGCGATATTTACAGCGATTGTCCAGCACTCGATCCAACACAATTCAAGCAGGACATGGCAGCGCTTCAAGCTAAAGGTAAGAAGTTTGTTCTCTCTCTTGGCGGCGCAGAAGGCACGATTACGCTGAATACCGACCAAGATGAAGCCAACTTTGTCTCTAGCCTAACAGGTCTTATCGCTGAGTGGGGCTTTGATGGTCTAGATGTGGATTTAGAGAGTGGTTCTAACTTAGTTCATGGCTCGCAAATTCAAGCTCGCCTTGGTCGTGCTTTGCTTCAAATAGAGCAAAACATGGGTGGAGATATGTACCTAACCATGGCGCCTGAGCACCCTTATGTTCAAGGCGGCTATGTGGCTTACAGCGGTATTTGGGGAGCTTACATTCCTGTGATAAACGAGACACGCAGCACGCTCGACTTGCTTCACGTCCAGTTATATAACAACGGCGGTTTGCCAAACCCATACCTGCCAGGCAGTGCACCAGAAGGCTCTGTGGATATGATGGTAGCGCAATCTAAAATGCTTATCGAAGGTTTTGAGTTGGCCGACGGCACTCAATTTGCACCATTGCGCGATGATCAAGTCGCAATCGGTTTACCTTCAGGTCCTAGCTCGGCAAATTCAGGGCAGGCTCCAACACAGAATATTATCAACGCACTAGATTGTTTAACCAAAGGCACTTCATGTGGCACCGTAAAACCAGCGTACCATTACCCGAATTATGCAGGAGTAATGACATGGTCTATCAACTGGGATCAGCATGATGGCTTTAACTTCTCAAAACCTGTCGGCGATAAACTCACCGAGATGAATGCGCAATAAGCTATCAAAGAATAAGCGAGTAAAACGCAAAGAGAGCACAATAGTGCTCTCTTTCTTTATCTCATCGAGTTTTTGCTTTTTAATGAGTAATTAAATCGTAAATACTCGGTAATCTTTTAGCTCAGGGATTTTCTTCAACAGATCGTTTTCTTGCCCTGCCATGTCATCCAGCGAATCGCACAAGTCTTCTGCTTGTTGTTCTACCTCTTTTGAATGCTCGGCTAAACGCTCTTCTACTTTCGCGCTGAGTTCAGCCATACTCTCTGATAATGCAGTGAGGTTTATCCCTCCCTCTTCCTTCATTTTTTTCGATAAAGCATCCAACGAACTCGCTAAAAACTCTTTATTGAAGATCTCTTGTGCTTTTGCAAAGTCTTCAGTCCACCCTTGTGTCATGGACTCAAAACTTTCCGCTGGTAGAATGAAATCGCCATCTTTGTAGTAACGTGATTCAACATCAGCGAAAAAGTCCTGTACTGCGACTTTGACGTTATCAAACGCGCCAGGTGCGTCTAGGCTTTCCGCGACA
>NZ_WXWS01000278.1:0-8443 GCF_009904715.1 Vibrio sp. V42_P2S4T144
AGAACTATGAGTAGCGTATTTGAAATCGTTAACCAAGCTCGTCGTAAAAACAAACTAAAACGTGAGCTTCTTGATAACGAGAAGAAAGTTCGTGATAACCGTAAACGTGTTGATCTTCTAGAAAACCTTCTAGACTACATCAAACCAGAAATGACTCACGATGAAATCGTCGCAATCATCAAAAATATGAAAGCAGACTATGAAGATCGTGTTGATGACCACATCATTAAAAGCGCTGAGATCTCTAAAGCACGTCGTGACATCAGTCGTCGCATTCGTGAGCTGACTGAAGAAGACAAGCAAACTAGCGGCAAAAAATAAACGCGTAAGCTAGATTTTCGAACCCCGAGCAAGAATATCTTCCTCGGGGTTTATTTTTGTCTCTAAACTAACCGCCGTGTACAATCAATCTAACTCTTATTCCTAACGCATTCAGCTTTCTATGTCTTCAACTACGACAAGTACACAACCAACGCTTGCAAAACAATTATTTACGATGACCTGGCCAATGCTTTTTGGCGTTCTGTCTTTAATGAGCTTTCAGCTTGTGGATAGCGCGTTTATCGGTCAGCTCGGCGTTTTACCGTTAGCCGCTCAAGGTTTCACTCTGCCTTTGCAAATGGTCATTATCGGCATTCAAGTCGGTCTAGGAATCGCAACGACAGCGGTCATTTCTAAAGCTCTTGGAGCGAATGAAAGTCGGTATGCCAAACAACTTGGCGGATTAGTATTGATGATCGGCTCAATTGGTGTCGCTATTTTTGGCGGGCTAATTTGGCTTTTGCGCTACCCCATTTTAGCTCTATTAAGCGCTCCAGAATCTGTTATGCCGATAATCGACAGTTACTGGCCTTGGTGGTTATTAAGCTCATGGACTGGTGCGGTTTTGTATTTTTATTACAGTATCTGCCGAGCTAATGGCAATACAATGTTACCTGGCACAATGATGATGATAACCAGCGGCGTGAACCTTGTACTCGATCCGCTATTTATTTTCACGTTTGACTTGGGTATTAACGGAGCGGCAATAGCAACCATCGTCGCTTTTGGGTTTGGTATTTTAGTCGTCGCTCCTCGCGTGAAGAAGAATCACTGGGCAACGACACAATGGCAAGATCTTAACGTAGCCAAAAGTGTTGCATCTATCGGTAACATTATGGGCCCCGCGATGATTAGCCAACTGCTGCCACCGTTGTCTTCCATGCTAGCAACAAAATTATTGGCGAGCTTTGGAACCGCAGCAGTCGCCGCTTGGGCGCTTGGTTCACGCTATGAGTTCTTTGCTATCGTTTCGGTCTTGGCGCTGACAATGTCTATGCCTCCAATGGTTGGACGCTTACTTGGAGCAAAGAACTATGAAGATATCCAAAGGCTCGTCAGTATTGCCGTAAAATTCATTCTAGGTTTCCAACTTTTGATTGCTGCCATTACATTTGCCGTCGCAAACCCACTCGCATTATTGATGACAAGTGATGTGCAAGTGGAGCAAGTCTTGGAAATGCATTTACTGATAGTGCCGATCAGTTTGGGGTCATTAGGGGTTTGTATGCTAATGGTTTCTCTTTGTAATGCATTAGGCAAATCTTACACCGCGCTCACTATTTCAGCGCTGCGCTTGTTTGTCTTTTTCCTACCGTGCTTGTGGGTTGGCGCTCAAATGGATGGAATCCGAGGTTTACTCTTAGGCGCTTGTATCGGCAACCTGTTAGCTGGTGTTTCCGCATACCTAACCTATCGCCAAACCATACGCAAACTCGCAGGCGCTCAAGCCAACGCACAACAATGAATAATCAGAACTAAGCCCCTGAAGTGGGGCTTTATCGTTTTGACACCTTGTCTAAGTTGAAATGTTAGCTAGGCGAGTTTTAATTCACTAAAGAGCTCAAATAACTGGTTCGATTTATACGGCTTAGGTAAATAAGCATCCATGCCTGCCGCAAAACAGTTGTGGATGTCTTCTTCCAAAACACTCGCAGTGAGTGCGATAATCATCGTTTTTTCGCGTCCTGCTTTCTTTTCCCAACGACGAATTTCTTTCGTCGCGGTCAGTCCATCCATCACGGGCATCATGCAGTCCATTAAAATTGCATCGAATTCTTCTCCCTTTGTGATGGCTTCTAACGCTTCTTGACCGTTGCTTGTTATCAAATAGTCATAACCTGCTTTATCCAGAAAAAAACTCGCTATTTTCTGGTTCATCAAATTATCCTCCGCAATTAAGATCCTCCGATGAGAGCGCGACGCTCGATATTCAGAGCTGACAACATTATTGGTGACATTGTCACTTGATATAGTCTTTTCAACCTTAGCTAAATCATCAATGACATGCTTAAATCGATTGCCAAGGAAAGGTAATGTGAGTACGGCATGTACTTTTTCTGCATTTTCGTAGGGAGTGGATAAATGATGCTGGCAAATAATCACACGGCGAAGATCGTAATTAAATGATAGATTATCCAAGATTTCATCGGTATTAGCGTCGTTACTGTGGCACAGAAATATGACATCAAAGTCATCATTTATCGCTTGCACTTCATTCACATTATTAACACCAAAGAGATTGATTTTCGCTAAGCGACACTCTTTTAATACTTGGTCGGCGTAGTCGTAATTTGAGCAGATCAAAAGCCCTTTATTAATCACCTCCGAACGCCAGCCAAACACCGGAATTGCTTCAACCTCAATCGAGAATTCAAAGCATGTGCCCACTCCTTTTGTAGATGTTGCTACGAGCTTGCCCCCCATCATCGACACAAGCTGACAACAAATTGCCAAACCCAACCCTGTACCGCCAAATTGCCTCGACACTCCTTCATCTTCCTGAGTAAAGGGTTCAAAAATCGTGGTTAACTTATCTTGATCAATGCCTATTCCGGTATCTTCTACTTTAAACGTCAGCACTCCACGTTCTTTCTCAAGTAACTCCTCATAACTAACATCAACGCATACATGCCCACTTTCGGTAAACTTAACCGCATTCGATACCAGATTCGTAACTACCTGTTTGACACGATGATCATCGACCATCACGCGAATGGGGATATTTTCAGCTAAATTAATACCTAACTTTAGCTGTTTAGATGTTGCTTTGGATTGGAATAAAATCATCGACTGATACACGACTTCTCGGATATCCGCTTCTACTAGTGACAGCTCCAATCGTCCAGACTCGATTTTAGAGAGATCCAATATATCGTTAAGTAAAGTAAGCAGCGTTTGAGATGAGGAGTCAATGTCATCAACAACTTCTTGTTGATGCGAAGACAACTCACTTTGAGAGAGTATTTCTGTCATGCCCATGATCCCGTTAAGGGGCGTGCGGATTTCATGTGACATGTTGGCAAGAAACACAGATTTTGCACGATTAGCCGATACTGCTGACTCTTTTGCATGCAGTATTTCTTCAGTTTGTCTCTGCATTTCTTCAACCACTCGATTCACTTGCTGAGCAAAAATGGTCAGTTCATCACTTCCATCAACTTTGACTTTTGTTTGCTTCTCTTCGGAGTTGATCAACGCGTTTAAAGTATGAATGATCGCATCGAGTTTGCTGTTAACGCGGAACCAAGTACTAAATCCGAGCCAACAAAGCAGGATAACCACTAAGGCAACGCCAAAACTGATCATGGCTATATTGGCCTTTTGTTCATGAACCTGCGTGAGAAGCGACTGCTCAGTTTGTTTGGTGAACCCATCGATGAGCACTTGTAAGCGCTGCACACGAAAATCGAGTTCTTTTAAATACGCGGCGTAGTCACTTTGTGACATGTCTCCTGACATTAATTGTCCGCGAGACGCCAAGTTTCTCTGATATCTCGGCGAAGTAAACAAGCCAAGCAATTTATCCACTTGCTCGTATGACCCACCTAAGTTTAAAAACGCATCCAAATTTTGCTGCTGTCGGTCAATCGCCTGATAAAACATACTTTGACTTAGCCGACTCTTAGGGTCTTGGACTAAACGGTTCGTCAGCCAAGCTTCTTTCTGTGTCCAAAAAGAGAGCTGAGCAAGGTAGGCAATAAAATTTTGCATGCGAATGCCATCGTCACTGCCATACCATTGATGATTTTGCAACAAAGAGCGCGACATATTTTGGAGCTGTTGAAATGCCCAATCACCCAGGTCGTCCATCTCACTCAATCTACCTGACAATACCCCCAGCATGGCTTCTTTCAGTTCATCAGCATACTCAGCAGTATTAGGGTTACTCACAAACTTTTGATGCAAAGAAGAAATAACTTCACCTTGTTCTTCAATATTAATGGCTGCAGAGACTTGAAGATCAGGCTGTCGGCGTACTTTCTCTATGGAGTAAATAAAGTGGGAGGCCTTGGATATCAATTGGAAACCTTGAATATTGCTAACCGTTTGATTGAGACGGCTCACGCGCAACGCATTATCAGAAAACTGCTGAACTGCAAATACCACGATTACCACAGCGGGTAATAGTGCGAGGAGTGCTAAGCGTGTTTTTATTGATAATCTCAACATCCATCAGCCTAATGGTTGATTTCATCCGTTTATTTAATATTAGACTAGTTTCCCGCATTGAAAGGCATATACGACATTGTTACTTTCAAACAACATTCACCTACCTAGATTATGGTTATTGTGAGTGTTTTATCATCGGCTAATGAAGTGGCAATTGTGATTTAAGTCATATTTTTTGATCTTAAAGTTGGATGCAAACAATAAAGTTTCACTCACAACTAAGAGTCGCATCACTTTTCAGGAAATCATCTATTGTATGTTTACCTATTGAGTTGCCTTATCGAGTCAAATCACACAAAAATGCAAAATATCCATTTTTGTCAACAAAACTAATTTGAAAGCAAACGTTATCATCGCAAAAAAAGTAAGTTACTTTCTAAATGTCAATACGTGAAAACCACTGCTTTAGTCACATTAATCCACCACTAACGTCCCCTTAAGTAGTGTTTTACACTGGATTTAATTTTCCTAGCAGAATAAGGACTCCGACCTTAGAATCCGCACACATAACTATTACAACCCGATTACATAACCCACCACACTCTTGCACGCTGCCGAAGAGGCAACAACAGAGAGTATGGTTAGCCCCCAAAACGTGAAAGGTCTAATACAACAATGAGTCCAGAGAAATATCTCCAAGACTGGCAAACTAGCCAAACGATTGCTGAATCTATTTCCCCTCTAATTGGTAAGCTATATCGTCAAAAAGGAATCGAAGTGGTTCTGTTTGGTAAAACGCTTATTAATGCTACTACTATAGACATTCTCAAAACTCATCGCGTTGCAAGACGTTATACCGGTAACCCACTTTCGCTTGAGCACACGATGCCTATTATTCAAGCTCTTTGTGAAATGAGCATTTCTTCATGCCGTGTCGATGTTGGCCAATTGGCAACTATGTACTGGAATGAACATGACGATACAAGCTCTCTAAACGATTTCCTTATCACTGCACTTGATGGCGCTCGCGACGCAGATTCTTCATTGAAAGCGCGTGATGTGGTTCTTTACGGGTTCGGTCGCATTGGTCGACTACTTACTCGCCTTCTCATTGAGAAAAGTGGTCCAGGTTACCCACTAAGACTACGTGCGATTGTGGTTCGTGGCGGTAAAAAAGGCGATTTGGAGAAGCGTGCTAGCTTGCTGCGTCGTGACTCAGTTCACGGTCAGTTCAACGGTAGCATTGTTATCGATGAAGAGCGTAAAGCACTGATCGTTAACGGCAACTACATCCAAATCATCTACGCAAATAACCCAAGCGAAGTGGATTACTCAGCTTTCGGTATCAATAACGCGCTAGTTGTTGATAACACAGGTGTTTGGCGTGATTCTGAAGGCCTGAGCCAACACTTAGCGTGTAAAGGCGCAGAGAAAGTACTGCTAACAGCACCAGGTAAAGGTGACATCAAAAACGTTGTCTTCGGTGTAAATGAGTCGGTAATTAAAGAAGATGACACCATCATCTCTGCGGCAAGCTGTACAACAAATGCAATCACGCCAGTCCTTAAGGCTCTGAACGATAAATATGGTGTTCTTTCTGGCCATATTGAAACCGTGCACTCATACACAAACGACCAAAATTTGATCGACAACTTCCACTCTGGTGACCGTCGCGGACGTAGTGCTTCACTAAACATGGTTCTGACTTCAACAGGTGCGGCAAAAGCAGTTGCTAAAGCATTGCCAGAGCTTGCAGGCAAGCTAACAGGCAACGCGATACGCGTACCGACACCAAACGTTTCTATGGCAGTCGCTAATCTAAACTTAGGTGAAGACGTAGACCGTGATTCACTGAACGATTACTTGCGTGAAATGGCGTTGAACTCTGAGCTTTCGGCACAGATTGACTACACCGATTCAACAGAAATTGTATCAACTGACTTAGTTGGCTCTCGCCATGCAGGCGTCGTAGATGGTCAAGCGACTATCGCACAAGACAAGCGTTGTGTACTTTACATCTGGTACGACAACGAATTCGGTTACAGCTGCCAAGTTGTGCACTGTATGGAACAAATGATGGGTGTTCGTTACCAAACATTCCCTCGATAGGTGAACTTTGCTCCACAACGTTAACCACATAGCGTAGCGGACAATATCTCATATTTGTTCTAAATAATAAGCGCCATGCGCATTACTAATATTTTTCCCCGTTTATACGCCTGATCACCCTCAGGCGTTTTTTCGTTTCATTCATTTGACACTCTCCGGACAAAGTGAACGTCAGCATTCATGTTTTGTTCATGTTCACAGCATTAATCTGAGCACATAAATTACAGAGAGGTCATGATTATGAATCGGATTATTGTAACTGCACTAGCACTGATTACCGGCTTTTTTACGTTAGTATTTAGCTTGATCATTGCGATTCCGTTGACCATCGCAGCATTAATTACCGGCAAGCGTATTGAAAAGCGCGTCAAGAAAATGCAGAGAGAAATGCACGAAGAGTATGAGTTTAATACAGGTAAAGCAGATGCGATTGAAGGTGAATTTGAAGAGGTTCGCCGGTAAGTATATAAGATTTAGATGAGTTTCTCTCCCCCGACCGCTCCTGAGAAACTTCTTGCTTTCACCCTGTCCTTAAAATGGCAGGGTGCTTTTTTGAAAAGCACAATGTTGAATAAGCACCTAGCGGTTTATTGCTTTATCTTTTTGTTGTAGGAGGCTGTGTAACCAGCCTCCCATAAATCACCATCGACACCAGAGTATGGGTTGGATTCTTTCGGAGCGCCGCTTAGGCAAGCATCTTTGCCTTCCTTCTTAATTTCATCGATGTGATTTAAAACAAAGTCAAAGTGTTTAGGGTCAGCCTTTTGTAGTAACCCGTACAAAAGGCCAAAGCCAAGCATCGTAAATACAAACAGTTCAAAAAACACCCAAATGCTCTTTGTTGAAAAGAATATCCAAGCAACGCTGCAAACACTGGTCAAAATTACTACTGGAGCTAAATCTACTATTCTTTGCATATTGCTCTCACCTTCTAAACGGTCATGAAGTCTCTACCCCTTTCATAGGGTAAGTAAGAGGAAAGTCCGTTTTTATCCAATAAAGCACTCTCGACTTAATATGCGACACTGTTAGTATTAACGTTAAGTGGCTATCGTTCTCATTATAACAATGCGTTGGAAAGTAGCTTTCACAGCAAATGAGAATATGAACCAAAGTAACACTATTGATAATATTAATTTTAGCAACGTTTAGCGTCAGAATTACGTAAATTGTGTAAGGGTTACTGAGAGTAGACAAAAAAGCAGCCACACGGGCTGCTTTTAGTATTTCTGTCTTGCGAGCTTGTCTATACCGTTACGACCACTCTAAGAGCCAGCAGCATGAGTACTACTCCTGACAAACGATCAATCAACACTGCCTTAGAGCGAATTCTGTCAACGACTTTAGAGCTCGATAGCACTAGGGTAATAAAGGTGTACCAAAGCCCATCCACAACAAACGGCGTGGCAACAATGATCATCTGATTACTCAAATCATTACCGAGCGCGACAAACTGACTGAATAATGCGATAAAAAACAAAGCAATTTTGGGACTTAAAATCGAGATAAAAAAGCCTTCTCGCGCAGACTGGATTACCGTTGTCTCCTCACCTGACTCCAACTTCGCAGCCACACCACCTTTTGAACGCAAAGCATTAAACCCTAAATACGCAAGATATGCCGCACCCACAAGGCTAATCGTCTTGAACAGCATCGGGCTTTGCTGCAAAACAACAGCGAGACCAATCAAGGTAATAAACGCATATATACCAATGCCAAACGCATGAGCCCAAGCCGTAGCTAATCCATTGATACGTCCACCAGCCAACGAGTGCTTAGCGACAATAGCTAAGCTGGGACCTGGTGACATAGCCCCTAATAAACACACGGTAAAAAGTGATAACCAAACTGTTAGTGTCATAAGAATTTCCCCTCTTTGAAGCTCACTCTATCAACGGAAGAG
>NZ_WXWS01000248.1:0-8408 GCF_009904715.1 Vibrio sp. V42_P2S4T144
CCTTTACAGGATTCGATCATGCTCGAGAGGCTTTTTAAACTCAGTGAAAATGGCACAAATGTGCGCACTGAGATCATTGCAGGTGTTACGACCTTCCTAACTATGGCTTACATTATTTTTGTAAACCCAGCGATCCTGTCGGATACCGGTATGGACCGTGGCGCCATTTTTGTCGCGACTTGTCTTGCTGCCGCAATCGGCTGTTTTATCATGGGATTTGTTGCCAATTACCCAATCGCACAGGCACCAGGAATGGGCCTGAACGCATTTTTTACTTACTCTGTTGTATTGGGAATGGGTTATACGTGGCAAGTTGCGTTGGCGGCTGTATTTGTTTCTGGCCTTCTGTTCATTCTTTTAAGCGTATTTAAGATCCGTGAGTGGATTATTAACTCGATCCCGCATTCTCTACGAACAGGTATTTCAGCTGGTATTGGTCTTTTCTTAGCGTTTATCGCATTAAAAAATGCAGGTATCGTCGTTGATAATCCAGCGACATTAGTTTCTATGGGAGAGATCACATCATTGCCATCTGTATTGGCCGCGATTGGCTTCTTTCTTACGATTGCACTGGTTCACCGTGGTGTGAAAGGTGCGGTGATGATCGCCATTCTTGGCGTTACAGCGCTTGGTCTTCTATTTGGTGATGTGCAGTGGGGCGGTATTATGTCAACGCCACCAAGCATTGCGCCAACTTTCATGCAACTGGATTTCTCTGGTTTGTTTGAAGTAGGCATGATTTCCGTCGTATTTGCTTTCCTATTTGTCGATTTATTTGACACCGCAGGTACGCTCGTTGGCGTTTCTCAAAAAGCTGGTCTAACTGATGAGAATGGCAACATCCCTCGTTTAAACAAAGCGTTACTTGCAGACTCAACAGCAACGTCAGTAGGTGCATTACTTGGTACCTCTAACACGACATCTTATATTGAAAGCGTTTCTGGTGTGGCTGCGGGTGGGCGTACTGGTCTAACAGCCGTAGTTGTTGGTGTACTCTTCCTACTTGCTCTATTGTTCTCACCACTTGCGGGTATGATCCCTGCTTATGCAACGTCAGGTGCGCTATTCTATGTGGCGATCTTGATGCTGTCTGGGCTAGTAAGCATTGATTGGCGTGACCTAACTGAAGCGTCCCCAGTTGTTGTGACTTGTTTAGTTATGCCGCTAACATTCTCGATTGCAGAAGGTATCACGTTAGGCTTTATCGCATACGCGGCGATCAAGTTATTCAGCGGTAAGGGCCGTGAAGTGTCGATGAGTGTATGGGTGATGTCAGCCATCTTCATCGTTAAATACCTCGTCGGTTAATTTCTCGAGCAAAAAGCCAGTGTGGATTTATTCACGCTGGCTTTTTCTTTTTTACGTTGTTCACAGAAGACGGTTTTTCTGCGGAATAGGCAGAGAATTTTGATATCACCGTTGGTATTAGCGGTGTGTTTCGGTAGAATAATCGTTTGCGCAGCTTGAAATCCTCGTCTCCAAACATTTTGGAGAAGTTAGTGAGCATTCCGCTTTTGAGTGACTTCGCTAGATTTTGAGGATGCATATTTTCAAATTATTAGGTTATTACAATGAGTAAAAAATTCATTATCACTTGGGATGCAATGCAGACTTACTGCCGTGAACTGGCTGAAAAACAAATGCCAGCTGAGCAATGGAAAGGAATTTGGGCGGTAAGCCGCGGCGGTTTGGTTCCTGGCGCTATTTTGGCTCGTGAACTGGGTATTCGTTACGTTGATACAATCTGTATTTCAAGCTACGACCATGATCATCAGCGCGACATGACGGTACTAAAAGCACCTGAAGGTGATGGCGAAGGTTACCTAATCGTTGAAGACCTAGTAGACAGTGGTGATACAGCGCGCAAACTACGTGAGATGTATCCAAAAGCGAAAATGATCGCTGTGTGTGCGAAACCATCAGGCAAAGAGCTGCTGGATGATTACGTTGTAGATATTGCTCAAGACACTTGGATCGAGCAGCCTTGGGATATGTCAATCCAGTATGCTGAGCCAGTAAACCGCAAGCAAAAATAAGCGCGGTTAAAGAATATTGAGAAATGCCCCTTTATAGGGGCATTTTTTTTATTATGATATTAAATCATGCTAATAGCCTAGGGTTCTTCCTATGTCTGAAGACGTCAGTAAAAATCTTTCCGAAACTTTGTTCGTGAAACATAAGCAAGCAAAAGAAACCTCCGCGCTTACCCAGTACATGCCGACCAGTAAAAAAATACTTGATGAACGAGAAGCGCAGGGTGATCGTGCTTGGTATCGTCATTTGCGTCGCTTGCAATGGGCTTGGCAAGGATTGTCTCCGATCGAAATGGAAGGCGTACTGTCCAAAATTGCTTCATCTTCTCACTCGCGAACCAATGATGATTGGTTAGACACTGTAATGGGTTATCACAGTGGTAACTGGACATTTGAGTGGATCAAGCTTGGTATGGATCATCAGAAGCGAGCAAATGAAATGCAAGGAGAAGAGGCAGCGGATGAACTCTTCACTGCTTCTTTGTGTTTTAGTATTGCAGGCTACCCACATTTAAAAAATGACAATTTGGCATCGCAGGCTCAAGTACTGGCAAACAAAGCGTATTCTGACGGCGCAGAAAAAACTAAGTACACCATCAAGCAAATTGAAGTGCCTTACCAAAATCGCAAAATCATCGCGAACCTCCATTTACCAAGAACGGATAAACAGTTGCCTGTGGTCATGGTGAGCGCTGGTTTGGATACTCTACAAACCGACATGTGGCGTTTGTTCCGTAATCGTCTTGCACCGCGAGATATTGCGATGTTAACCGTAGACATGCCTTCAGTAGGGCATAGCTCTCATTGGCCCTTGACCGAGAATTCAAGTTGCCTACATCAAGCGGTATTGAATGAGCTTTACTCGCTACCTTGGGTTGATCATCACAAAGTGGGGTTAGTTGGGTTTCGTTTTGGTGGTAATGCCATGATCAGACTCTCTTTTGTCGAGCAGGAAAAGATCAAAGCTTGTGTCGCTCTAGGCGCACCCGTACATGATATTTTTACTTCCCCTCAGAAGTTACAAAAAATGCCGAAGATGTATTTAGATCTTTTGGCTTCCCGTTTGGGGAAAAATGCGGTTGATATTAATAGCATGGCTGGTCAGATGATGGCGTGGTCATTGAAGGTTCAGGGCTTCCTGAGCAGTCGAAAAACCAAAGTGCCTATTTTGGCTTTGAGTCTTGAAGGCGATCCAGTGTCGCCACACAGTGATAATCAACTTGTTGCTCTATTTAGCCAGTATGGTAGAGCAAAAAAAATCAGTTCCAAAACAATTACAAAAGGATATGAGCAATCCCTCGATTTAGCCATAAAGTGGCTAGAAGATGAATTATTAGGGTGACAATTCTCCTAAATTAGTTAAGAGTGATATATCTGAGCAAAAAATAAGCTCATGATAATTAAAAATAATAATCATTCTTGGGTGTTTACTTTTAACTATGAAAACGGAGATTCATATGTCAGAGACGACTCAGGGCCCGACTCACTTTCGCTTGATGTCAAAGTTGAAGGCGATAGGGCCTTACCTGCGCGAACCACAATCGCAAGAAGGGCGCTATTATTTTGATTGTTTATCTGTATGTGTAGACGACAAAAAATCGCCTGAGAAGCGTGAATTTTGGGGCTGGTGGATGGATTTGGAATCCATCGAGGGAGGCTTTACTGCTAAATATCATATTGGCAAGTACAACAAAGAAGGGCAATGGGTATCTGAAGCCCTTCCCAAAAAAGTGGTAGAGGAAGTGTATCTCACGCAGAGCACATTCCATCAAAAGCTGGTTGATACTTTAGAAGAACACTTCAAATTAGAAGTCGAATATCACACGGAGTCTTTCGATTTCGCTTAATTTGGTTGTTTTCATTTAATACCAAACAAAAAGGTGCGAAAACGCACCTTTTCTCTTGTTAATTCCCTATTTGATTGTTAAAACATCCTCTCTTTATTTGTTTTTCACTTCAGAAGACATCATGACAACGAATCAACAAAATGCAGTTGTTTCACAACCACAAACTGTCGTTGTGAAACTGGGTACAAGTGTGCTGACAGGCGGCACTCTGGCACTCGACCGTGCACACATGGTTGAGTTAGCACGCCAGTGTGCTGAGCTTAAAAAACAAGGCCATTCAATCGTAATGGTTTCGTCTGGTGCGATTGCAGCAGGCCGTGAGCATCTTGGTTACCCCGCATTGCCCAACGAGATGGCGAGTAAGCAGTTACTTGCCGCGGTGGGGCAGAGTCGCTTGATTCAAACATGGGAGTCTTTGTTTGGTATTTATGGTATCAAGATCGGCCAAATGCTACTAACCCGTGCCGATTTAGAAGATCGTGAGCGATTCCTTAACGCGCGTGACACTATTAATGCGCTCGTTGCGAACGATATTGTTCCTATCGTAAACGAAAATGATGCCGTTGCGACTAGCGAGATTAAAGTTGGCGATAACGACAACCTTTCCGCTTTGGTAGGCATTTTATGTGGTGCAGATAAGCTCTTGCTTTTAACGGACCAAAAAGGTCTGTTTACTGCTGACCCTCGTAAAGATCCGAACGCAGAGCTTATCAAGGAAGTAAAAACCATCGACGATACGCTGCGTAAAATCGCAGGTGGAAGCGGTACAACATTGGGTACTGGTGGTATGGCAACGAAGCTGCAAGCCGCAGACATCGCTCGCCGCGCAGGTATAGAGGTTATTATTGCTGCTGGTAGTGCGCCGAATGTTATCTTTGACTCTTTAAGTGCTGAACCTCAGGGCACGCGCTTCCTACCTTGCGCTGAAGCCTTAGAGAACCGTAAACGCTGGATTCTAGCGGGACCTGCGGCATCGGGCGACATCGTTATTGATGATGGTGCAGTCAATGCTGTGGTCGGCAAGGGCAGTAGCCTACTTGCTAAAGGGGTCATCAAAGTTAGTGGTGACTTCGCACGAGGCGAAGTAGCGCGTGTAACAAACGCTCACGGTAAGTTGGTGGCTCGTGGCATCAGCGCCTACTCAAGTGATGACCTAACTAAAATTACGGGTAAGCACAGTAAAGATATCATCTCTATTTTGGGTCATGATTATGGCTCTGAGGTGATTCACCGCGATGATTTGGTCGTCATTCAGGAATAGAATTAGAGGGAAGCAAAGTGGATTTAACGAATATGGGTAAAGCTGCTAAAGATGCAGCTTTCGAATTAGCGACAGCGTCAACTGCGCAAAAAAACCAAGCATTAGCCATCATTGCTGATGAGCTAGAAGCAAACTCTGCTGCTATTTTGGCGGCAAACGCTAAAGACATCGAACTTGGCCGTGAAGCGGGTTTAACCGATGCGCTGCTCGATCGCCTTTTGCTTAACGAAGAACGATTGACTGCAATTGCGAATGATGTTCGCAACGTCATTAGCCTGAACGATCCTGTAGGCAGCGAAATAGACAGTAAGGTACTGGAAAATGGGATGTCACTGTCTCGTCGTCGCGTGCCGCTTGGTGTCGTGGGCGTAATTTATGAAGCGCGTCCAAACGTAACCATTGATATCGCAGCGTTGTGCTTGAAAACCGGCAACGCAAGCATTTTACGTGGTGGCAAAGAGACCTTTTTCTCGAATATGGAATTAGTGAAGGTTATTCAGTCTGCGCTCGCAAAGGCGAACCTTCCTGCCGCTTCTGTGCAGTACATTGAAAAACCAGATCGTGAGCTTGTTTCTCAATTGCTTAAGTTGGACGATTACGTCGACATGATCATTCCACGCGGTGGTGCTGGCCTACACAAAATGTGTAAAGAAAACAGCACGATTCCGGTGATTATTGGTGGCTTTGGTATCAGCCATATCTTTGTCGACGAATCCGCTGATCTAGAGAAATCCCTGAATGTGGTTGAGAACTCTAAAGTTCAACGTCCATCTGCGTGTAACTCATTAGATACGCTGCTCGTGCATGAAAAAATTGCAGCGCAACTCCTACCAATGATCGTAGAGCGCATGAACGATAAAGTGACCTTCGTGACAGAGCCTAAGGCAAAAGCACTGATGGCTCAAGCAACACAAATTCGCGATGCTGTTGAGGGTGACTTTGATACGGAATGGTTGAGCTACACTCTTGGTGTAAAAGTTGTGTCTGATGTGAAAGATGCCATTGATCATATGCGTGTCCATAACGCGAGCCACTCAGATGCGATCATGACCAATAGCTTGGAAAACTCAGAACTGTTCATCAATTCTGTCGGTTCGGCGGCGGTTTATGTGAATGCTTCAACGCGCTTTACAGACGGTGCGCAATTTGGCCTTGGCGCAGAAGTCGCAGTATCTACGCAAAAGCTACATGCACGCGGTCCGATGGGCTTAGAAGAGCTAACTAGCTACAAGTGGGTTGGTAAAGCGAACTACTTAGCACGCAGTTAACACATTCGACGAGATCTTGAGTGAAAAAGGGGCCTTTGCGCCCCTTTTTGTTTTGTCTAACATACCAATTCCGCTACACTACATGAGCTTTTATTTCGGTTTGAAAGCGTTATACCCAAATAGCTTTAATAGAGTCCGTATAACCATGAACGCGTGGTTTCCGTGATTGCTCATGAGGTTATTTTGGTATAGATATGGAGGTGATATGCATTGTCCTTTTTGTTCCGAGAACGATACCAAAGTTATTGATTCCCGCTTAGTGGCTGATGGCCATCAAGTTCGACGTCGCCGTCAGTGCTTGGCGTGTAGCGAGCGTTTCACTACGTTTGAAAGCGCAGAGTTAGTGATGCCTAAAGTAATCAAATCGAATGGCAACCGTGAACCATTTGATGAAGATAAAATGGTTGGCGGTATTCAACGCGCTTTAGAGAAACGCCCAGTGAGTGCCGATTCTATAGAGTTAGCGATCAGTATGATCAAATCACAACTGCGTGCGACGGGTGAGCGAGAGGTTCCGAGTGAAATGATTGGTAATTTAGTCATGGACCAGCTCAAAGAGCTCGATAAGGTGGCTTACATTCGTTTCGCTTCCGTTTACCGCAGCTTTGAAGATATTCGCGAGTTTGGCGAAGAGATTGCCCGCCTAGAAGACTGAGTAGCTCATGACTCAACACACTCCTGAAAGAGCGTTTTCTGATTTAGATTTCGCCATGATGTCACGAGCTATTAAGTTAGCGAAACGTGGCATTTATACCACCGCCCCTAATCCAAATGTAGGGTGTGTCATCGTTCGTGATGAAGAAATTGTCGGTGAAGGCTATCACCATCGTGCTGGTGAGCCGCATGCCGAAGTGCACGCGATGCGCATGGCGGGTGAAAAAGCAGTTGGTGCAACCGCTTATGTGACGCTAGAACCTTGCTCTCATTACGGCCGTACACCGCCATGTGCCGAAGGGCTGATTAAAGCCAAAGTGGCACGTGTGGTTTGCGCCATGGTAGACCCAAACCCGAAAGTTGCAGGTCGCGGCATCCAGATGTTACGTGATGCCGGAATTGAAGTACAAATCGGCTTGTTAGAGCAAGATGCCCTTGCCCTTAACCCTGGTTTTATAAAGTACATGCGTACAGGCATGCCGTTTGTTCAATTAAAAATGGCAGCCAGTTTGGATGGGCAAAGCGCACTCAGTAATGGTCAGAGCCAATGGATCACCTCCCCAGCGGCCCGCCAAGATGTGCAGCGTTATCGAGCGATAAGTGGTGGCATTCTTTCTACTAGCAAAACGGTGATTGATGATAATGCATCACTCAATGTGCGCTGGGATGACTTACCTAATAGTGTTCAAGCGCATTATTTACAAGAAGAGCTTCGTCAACCAGTACGTGTAATCTTAGACCGTCAGAACCATTTAACTGATGCGCTCAAGCTGTTCCATACCGATGGAGAACGAGTTATTGTTCGCTCTGATGGAGACTGTATCCCTCTATTGGACAGCGCTGACCAAATTGACTTATCAACGACATTAAAACGTATCTCTGATGAGCACCATATCAATCACTTATGGGTTGAAGCTGGAGCTACGCTAGCGAGTGCGATGATAAAGGCTAATCTTGTAGATGAGCTCATTGTTTACCTTGCGCCAAAACTCATGGGCAGCGATGGTCGGGGGCTTATAGGTGCTTTAGGGTTAAGCGCTATGGCTGACGTCATAGATTTAAACATTACAGACGTTCGTATGGTTGGGGTAGACATTCGCATCACCGCCACCATAAAACGTAATGAAATTAGATAAGAAATAGTATGTTTACAGGAATAGTAGAAGCAGTTGGCAAGTTAGCTGCGATTACGCCGAAGGGCGAAGACATCACCGTCACGGTTGAAACGGGTACGCTTGATATGTCAGACGTTAAGTTAGGCGATAGCATTGCGACCAATGGTGTTTGCTTAACGGTAGTTGACTTCGGAAGCCACTATTACAGTGCTGATCTGTCATTAGAAACC
>NZ_WXWS01000377.1:0-8392 GCF_009904715.1 Vibrio sp. V42_P2S4T144
GGGTAGGTATATCTGTAGTAAACGCGTTGTCAAAACGCGTTGAAGTAACAGTTCGTCGTGATGGTCAAGTGTATGAAATTGCATTTGAACACGGCGAGAAAGTGTCTGATCTGACCGTAACTGGCACATGTGGTCGTCGCAATCGCGGTACCAGCGTACATTTCTGGCCTGATGCGAAGTACTTCGATTCGGCTAACTTCTCTGTGACGCGCTTAGTCAACAACCTGCGCGCAAAAGCGGTTTTGTGTCCGGGCTTAGAAATCACATTAACCGACAAAGTTAATGACAAAGACTATAAGTGGTACTACGAAGATGGTTTGAAAGACTATCTTGCGGAAGGTGTAAAAGGCTATCCAGTTATTCCTGAAGAACCATTTACTGGTGAGTTCTTGGCGGATACTGAAGCGGCAAACTGGGCGGTAATTTGGCAGCCAGAAGGCGGTGAGATGATCACCGAAAGCTACGTTAACCTGATCCCCACCGCTCAAGGTGGTACGCACGTTAATGGTTTACGCCAAGGCTTGTTGGAAGCGATGCGCGAATTCTGTGAGTTCCGTAATCTATTACCTCGTGGCGTGAAGCTAACGGGTGATGACGTTTTCGACCGCTGTTCTTACGTGCTGTCGGTTAAGATTCAAGACCCGCAATTTGCAGGCCAGACCAAAGAACGTCTGTCTTCTCGTCAAACCGCGGCATTTGTCTCTGGCGTTGTAAAAGATGCGTTCAGTCTTTGGTTGAACGAAAAGCCTCAGCTCGCAGAGCAATTGGCAGAAGTCTGTATCGCTAACGCACACCGTCGTATGCGTGCAGCGAAAAAAGTCGTACGTAAGAAAGTGGCGTCCGGCCCAGCACTGCCAGGTAAGTTGACCGACTGTTCAGCACAGGACTTAAGTCGCACGGAAATCTTCTTTGTGGAGGGTGACTCTGCGGGTGGCTCGGCAAAACAGGCACGTGACCGTGAATTCCAAGCCGTGATGCCACTGCGTGGTAAGATCTTGAACACGTGGGAAGTCTCTGCCGATCAAGTTCTTGCGTCTCAAGAAGTACACGATATCTCCGTTGCTTTGGGTATTGACCCAGATAGCGACAACCTCGAGAGTCTTCGTTACGGTAAGATCTGTATCCTTGCCGATGCGGACTCGGATGGTCTTCACATCGCAACGCTGCTTTGTGCTCTATTTACTCGTCACTTCCGCGCACTAGTGGAAGCGGGTCATATCTATGTGGCGATGCCGCCTCTGTATCGAATCGACTGCGGGAAAGAAGTGTTCTACGCCCTCGATGATGATGAAAAAGATGGCATTTTAGAGCGCTTGTCGAAGAAGAAAGCCAAAATCAACGTGCAACGATTCAAAGGTCTGGGTGAGATGAACCCACTTCAGTTGCGTGAAACCACCATGGATCCGAACACGCGTCGCTTAGTGCAGTTAACCATTGACGACTCTACGGCGACCATGGAAATGATGGACATGCTGCTAGGTAAAAAGCGTGCAGATGACCGTCGTTCTTGGCTACAAAACAACGGCGACTTGGCAGAGGTGTAACGGATGTCTACAGAAATTACCTACGATGGCGTCGAACAATTGCCAATGCGCAAGTTCACTGAAGACGCTTATCTGAACTACTCGATGTACGTAATCATGGACCGCGCCTTGCCATACATTGGTGATGGCTTAAAGCCGGTTCAACGACGCATCATTTATGCGATGTCAGAGCTTGGTCTCTCTGCATCAGCAAAATACAAAAAATCTGCACGTACCGTTGGTGACGTGCTAGGTAAATACCATCCGCACGGTGATTCAGCGTGTTACGAAGCGATGGTATTGATGGCTCAGCCATTCTCTTACCGCTATCCATTAGTGGATGGTCAAGGTAACTGGGGTGCGCCAGATGATCCGAAATCATTTGCGGCAATGCGTTATACCGAAGCAAAACTGTCTAAGTTTGCTGAAGTATTGCTTGGCGAACTTGGCCAGGGCACGGTTGAATGGCAACCTAACTTTGATGGCACAATGAAAGAGCCACAAATGTTGCCAGCACGTCTGCCTCATATCCTGCTTAACGGTGTAACCGGCATTGCCGTTGGTATGGCAACAGACATCCCACCGCACAACGTTCGTGAAATCGCAGATGCGACTATTCATTTGATCGACAACCCGAAAGCAGAACTGCCAGACGTGATGCAGTATGTCAAAGGTCCGGATTACCCAACAGAAGCAGAAATTATCTCGCCGCAAGCGGATATCGAGAAGATTTACCGCAACGGTCGTGGCAGCATCAAAATGCGCGCGGTTTGGCATAAAGAAGGTTCTGATATTGTTATCACTTCTTTGCCTCACCAAGTATCGGGTGCCAAACTGCTTGAGCAAATCGCTAACCAGATGCGTGCGAAGAAGCTGCCAATGGTTGACGATCTTCGTGACGAATCGGATCACGAGAACCCAACGCGTATTGTTGTGGTGCCTAAGTCAAACCGCGTCGATTGTGACTTGTTGATGAACCATTTGTTCGCATCAACGGATCTTGAGCGCAGTTACCGCGTTAACTTGAACATGATTGGTTTGGATAACCGTCCTCAAGTTAAAGGTCTGGTGCAAATTCTATCTGAGTGGATCGAGTTCCGTCGTACGACTGTGCGTCGTCGTCTACAACACCGCCTAGACAAAGTAATGGCTCGTCTACACATCTTGGAAGGTTTGTTGGTTGCTTACCTCAACCTAGATGAAGTGATTGAGATCATCCGTACTGAAGACGATCCAAAAGCTGTGCTGATGGAACGCTTTGGTATTACCGATATCCAAGCGGATGCAATTTTAGATACCAAACTTCGTCATCTAGCAAAACTAGAAGAGATGAAGATCCGTGGTGAGCAAGACGAGCTAGAGAAAGAGCGTGAGAAGCTAGAACAGCTACTCGGTTCTGAGCGTCGTCTGAACACACTACTGAAAAAAGAAATCAAAGCAGACGCAGAGAAATACGGTGATGATCGTCGCTCTCCAATGGTTGAGCGTGCAGAAGCAAAAGCGCTGACTGAACGTGACCTCGTACCAAGTGAGCCAATCACGGTTGTGCTTTCTGAGAAAGGTTGGATTCGTCACGCGAAAGGCCATGACGTGGATGCCGAAGGCTTAAACTATAAGTCGGGTGATAAGTATTTAGCGCATGCTCGAGGTAAGAGTAATCAGCCTGCGGTATTCCTAGGTAGTGACGGTCGAAGTTACTCTCTGGAATCGCACTCACTGCCTTCTGCTCGTAGTCAAGGTGAGCCGATTACCGGTCGCTTGAATATTACGGCTGGTAGCAGTATTCGCCAAGTCATCATGAGTGAAGAAGAGCAGCTGTGGCTGGTGGGCTCAGATGCAGGTTACGGCTTTGTATGTAAAGGCGCGGACTTGCTGTCTAAAAACCGCAGTGGTAAAGCGCTCGTCACTTTACCTGCCAACTCTGAGATCATGACGCCAAAAGAGATTGAAGATTTAGACTCTGATGAAATCTTAGCAATCACTAACCAAGGTCGCATGCTGCTGTTCCCAATCAAAGACTTGCCACAACTGGCGAAAGGTAAGGGGAATAAGATCATCAACATTCCTGCTGCTAAAGCAAAAGAGCGAGAAGAAGTACTATCTCACTTAATGTCTTTACCAAAAGGTGCATCGTTAACGCTGTACGCGGGTAAGCGAAAGTTGGGTCTTAAACCGTCTGACCTTGATAACTTCCGTGGCGAACGTGGTCGCCGAGGTGGGTTATTACCGAGAGGTTTGCAGCGAGTCACTCGCATTGAAGTTGAGCTGGATGATTCCGATACGACGGAAACACCGAGCGATAGCGAGTAACGCACAAATAAAAATCCCAGCCAATGGCTGGGATTTTTTATGCTTCTTGCTTGTCTTCGGCAATGGTGACTTTCAAGGTCATCTCTTTTCCTTTGCGAATGATACCGACGTCCACGGTGGTGCCAGGACGTAAATCGGTGACGATATCCATAACGCTCTGACGCCCTTGCACTTTATTGCCATCAATACTGATAATGATGTCCTGCTTTTGGAAGCCTGCCGCATTGGCTGGACCATTTGGATCAATACCAAGTACGACAATACCACCTATGTGTTCATTTCCAAGCAGGCGAGCAGTGACCGCATTAATGTCTTGGCCGTCGATTCCAATATAACCACGAATCACGCGGCCATCAGCGATGATTTTCTGCATGATCTTACTGGCTAGCGGCGCAGGGATCGCAAAAGAAATACCGTAAGTTTCTAAGTCTGTCGCTTGCTGAAAAGAGGCGGTGTTAATGCCGACGAGCTCGCCTTGTGTGTTCACTAGGGCTCCACCAGAGTTACCTTCATTGATGGCGGCATCGGTTTGAATGAATGCTTGACGACCATCGCTAATAGATGAACGACCTGTGGCAGAAATAATGCCGAACGTTGTGGTTTGTCCAAGGTTGTATGGGTTACCGATGGCTAGTACTACATCGCCCACTTGTGGTTTGTAATTAGAGTTCAGAGGGATTACGGGCAAATTCGAACCTTCGACACGCAGCACGGCTATATCAGTACGTTTATCTGTCCCTACGAGCTGAGCCGCTGCGGCTCTGCCGTCTTGTAATGCCACAACAATTTGATCAGCTTGAGCAACCACATGATAGTTAGTAATGATGTAGCCTTTCTCACTAACAATGACACCTGACCCCAGACCTTGAGTCGAGAGTTTACTGCGATCATTCTCAACATACTTACGGCTGTAGATGTTTACCACTGCAGGCGCTGCTCTTCGGACCGCTTGATTAAACGTCAACTCGACTGATGCGATATTAACAGGTTGAGGATCAAGCGCGGCAGGAATTACGTTGTTGCGCAAAGATGGAACCGCCAGTAATACCACTGCGGCAGTAGCCAAGCCTAAAAAGACAGAACGTAATAAAAAGCTGAGCATATCCTCTCCATGCGTGAGCGCCAAAATGGCATCGAAGATGAAGAATAGCATTACATTGAAAAATAACAAAAGGGCAGTACGTCATCGCGCTGCCCTTTTCATTAGTTATTGAGCGATAAGGAAAAGTGATCGAGCCTTATCACTCAGTACTATGCATCGAAAACCTTATTTCCTATCACGTTGAAAGTGGTTAACGAATGACAAGATAAATAGTACGTTCACCACGTTGAATATTAAGAGCCAGTACACCTTTGTGTTTCTCTACGATTGTACGAAGCTCGGCAAGGTTTTTCACTCGTTGACGGTTCACACCGATAATAATGTCACCTTGTTGTAATTGATATTGAGCCGCTGGAGAGTTATCTGCAACGCTCGATACTTTAACACCTTGGATTACATCACTTGGTGTTGTATTGCTTAACTCCGCACCTTTGAGTCCCTCATGTAATGTCTCCGCTTTAGCTTTCATATTCGTAGATTCGCCAAGCGTTACATCAAAGGTTTTATTCTTACCATCTCGAACCACACCTAATGTGATTTCTTTACCTGCGCCCAGTGTTGCCACTTTTGCGCGGAGCTCTGAGAAAGTATTAATCGCTTTGCCGTTCACCGATACAATTACGTCACCGGCTTTTAACCCTGCTTTATCAGCTGCGCTGTCCGGTACGACTTGACCAATAAAGGCCCCTTTACTTGACTCGTAACCCAATGCATCAGCTAGCTCAGAGGTTACTTCGCCACCTTGCACACCCAACATGCCGCGTTTGACTTCACCAAACTCTAGAATTTGATCAGTGAGGTTTTTCATCATGTTTGATGGAATCGCAAAGCCAATACCCACATTACCGCCGTTAGGGCCTAAAATCGCAGTATTAATACCGATCAGCTCACCATTAAGGTTGACCAATGCACCACCAGAGTTACCGCTGTTAATTGCGGCATCGGTTTGGATGAAGTTTTCGAAGTTTTCAACGTTTAAGCCACTACGACCAAGGGCTGAAACAATACCCGAAGTCACAGTTTGACCGAGCCCAAATGGGTTACCAATCGCAACCGTAAAGTCACCGACACGCAGTTTGTCGGAATCCGCGACTTTAATCTGCGTTAAGTTTTTCGCTTTCTCTAATTTAAGTAACGCAACATCGGCCATTTCATCACCGCCAACGAGCGTAGCGTCATACTCGCGCCCGTCAAAGAGGCGAACTCGAATCTCATCTGCCCCCTTGATCACGTGGTAGTTAGTGACAATATGGCCTTTCTTCGCATCAATAATGACACCAGACCCTAAACCTCTGAACGGGCGCTCTCGCCTTTGTTCCATAGGAAAGTCTGGGCCAAAGAAAAATTGAAATTGCTCGGGAATGCGGCTGGTTTGTACTTGTTTACCTTCTACAGCAATACTCACAACAGCTGGGGTCACCTTCTCAAGCATTGGTGCCAAGCTAGGTAACTGTTGGCCATCCACATTCAAAGGTAATGCGGCAGTGGCTTGAACTGGGGCAATAATCGAACCCAAACTCAGAGATAGAACGGTGAGCGCAAGCAGTGGTTTTTTCATCCAATAACTCCTCTTGAAACATGTCTGCCAAAAAGAAATATCCGAACGGTTAGTTCACTTTGTTAATAACTAATATAGGGTCTAGTTCGGACAATCAAAAGGGGAGGCAGTGCACACCCAAGTTAGAGCGAAGGTGAGGTGAAAAAGTTCAAAAAAGGGCCGATACAAATGTATCGGCCCTAGATAGAAGTAAGAGAGGATTATGATGCTTTTGCGGTTACCGCTTCGGGAGCATTAATGATTTCTTTCTCTTGATCCTTCAAAAGACCGGTGGCGCCATTAGCGTAGTCTTTTGGTTGTTCGTTAAACTCTGGTTGATCTTCTGCAATGGTTTCAGACGACATTGCCGTTTTCTTATCAAACGGGTTGTCTTGTTCTGGTAAGTTTGGCAAAAGCTCAGAAGAGGTCTTGGCCATATGTTGGTATAGCTTGGTGTAATCTTTACCTAGGGTGTCCAACATTTCTGCGGTTTGTGCAAAGTGATCGACGAGCTCTTGACGTTGTTGCTCTAATTCAAACTTGGCCGCTTCAAGTTCTTTCTGCACAGACTTTTGTTTTTTGTATTCAGGGGTGGTTAGTCTACTAATGACTACGCCTACGATTGTACCGACCAGCAAACCCACAATGGCATAAATCCAAGGCATAACTGCTCCTTATAGTTGTTTTAACAAGTCTTTTACTACTTAGTTACACGCGGTGCTCGTCCATGTTACTATGGCTTGAACAGCCGATAAAGAAAAATAGCAGTATGTCTTCGGGGACTGATAACTACTTCTCTCTATTCTCAAAGTTGACCCCGAGGTAACCCTTTTCTCTATACCTCTATACGACTTAATACGATGACACCACTACAACAATATCAAAAAGACATAGCAGAACACGGGTTTCAGCGTGATGAAGCTCAGTATCAAGCGGTCGTTGCATTAGACAAGCTTTACCATGCTATCGTTGAATTTCAGTCAGCGCCTGTGCCTCAGCTTTCCAAATGGCAAAAGCTAATGGGGAAAAAAATCGACAAGCCTGAACCACCAAAAGGCCTTTACTTTTGGGGGGGCGTAGGTCGCGGTAAAACCTACCTTATGGATGCATTTTTTGATGCTTTACCGACCCAAAGAAAAATGCGCGTCCACTTCCATCGATTTATGTATCGAGTACATGATGAGTTGAAGCTGTTAGGTGATGTCGAAAATCCGCTATCAAAAGTGGCGGATAAATTTAAAGAAGAAGCCGATGTGGTTTGCTTTGATGAATTTTTTGTTTCCGACATTACTGATGCGATGATCCTTGCAACGCTACTTCAAGAAATGTTCAAGCGGCAGATGATCCTAGTCGCGACTTCAAACATTGAGCCGCAGAACTTATATCGTAACGGTTTGCAAAGAGCGCGCTTTTTGCCCGCGATCGATATGATTTTGGCGCGTTGTGAAGTGTTGAATGTCGATAGTGGCGTTGATTATCGCTTAAGAACGTTAGAACAGGCTGAAATATACCATTACCCGCTTGATGAGCAGGCTAGCATAAACCTTAACAAATATTATCAGCAGCTGACTGGAGAGCGTCAGTTTGTTGCTCATCAAATCGAAGTTAACCACCGTCAACTAGCGGTGATTGAAGCAAGCGACGGGGTGCTGCATGCGTCGTTTGCTCAGTTGTGTCAAACTGCTCGCAGTCAAAATGACTACATTGAATTGTCTCGTATTTACCACACTGTATTACTGGCAGATGTTCAACAAATGAACCGAAAAATAGATGATGCGGCGAGACGCTTTATCGCGCTAGTCGATGAGTTTTACGAGCGCAATGTTAAGTTGATTATTTCTGCTGAAGTGCCAATGTCCGACTTATATACTGATGGGCAGTTAGAGTTCGAATTTAAGCGCTGTTTGTCTCGGCTTACTG
>NZ_WXWS01000667.1:0-8369 GCF_009904715.1 Vibrio sp. V42_P2S4T144
GCATGACAGGGCCTCAGTTGTATGCGTGATGTCTATATCCAAACAAACTCGAGCTGTGCTTATAACAACGTTACTTTTCGGCAGTTTGAATATCTATGCTTCCTTGCGACGGGATAAATCCCAGACGAATAAACAAGTGGCGAATATTAGAGGTCGATCACACTTTTGTCTAGTACAAAAACTCTCCATTTTCAATCTGTTATTGACAATATCCCGACAGTGGTGTCGGAATATTGTCGTTATGATAAATTATGATCACTTATGATGAGATACATTCACATTTAGGACGGTTTCAGCCTATTTTCTCAACGAATTGAGCTTAGCTTGAGCAAGGCCAAAAATGGTATCGATTGGATAAGAGCCTTCATCGGTTGGCTCACCAGCAACTTTCCCCGTAAACAATTCGATAGCTTCAGTAACATGGTCAATCGCCCAAATATTAAACTCGCCTTTTTCGACTGCTTTAACGATGTCGGAACGAAGCATTAGATTGTGAACATTAGAGCGCGGAATAATGACCCCCTGCCCGTCATGACGACCTTTAATTACACACACATCATAAAAGCCTTCGATCTTTTCGTTTACGCCACCAATAGGCTGAGCTTGGCCAAATTGATTCATCGATCCTGTTATCGCAATGTCTTGTCGGTTTGGTTGCTTTGAAAAAGCAGACACAACCGCACATAACTCAGCCATGCTGGCACTATCACCATCAACACCACCATAAGATTGCTCAAAGGTAATGGTTGTCGTTAATGGCACTCGTGCCGTTTTACCAAATACGGAAGATAAGTAGGCAGACAAAATCATTACGCCCTTAGAGTGAATACTGCCACCCAAATCCACGCTGCGCTCGATATCGATAACATCCCCATCACCGTAACACGTCGTCGCTGTGATGCGATTCGGTGCACCAAACATGTAGTCACTAGTGCTCAATACCGAAAGTGCGTTCACTTGGCCTACAGCTTCTCCTTCGGTGCGAATCAGCGTTGTGCCGTTAATAAAGGTTTCCATTACGTTATCGCGTAATCGGCTTACTCGCATTTCTTGGTTATTGAGCGCCTCTTCAACATGCCCAATACGGATCATGTTAGAGTTGGCTTGACGAGCAACGTAGTTCGACTCTCGAAGCAAGTTGGCGATATTAGCCGAATGTAGAGATAGCTTGGATTGGTCGCCAGACAAACGTGAGCTGTATTCGATGATCCGAGCAATGGCTTTGCGATCGCAATGCAGCATATTGTTGTCATGCACCACGCTAGAGATAAAGCGCGCGTAATGCAGCTCAGACTCCGGCGTACGTTTCATTTCGTCTTCGAAATCTGCCGTCACACGGAACAACTCGCTGAACTCTGGATCGTAATGTTGGAGTAATTGGTAAGTTCGGTAATCACCAAATAAGATAATTTTGATATCAAGCGGAATCGGTTCAGGATCGAGTGATACCGCCCCCGTCAATGTGACTTCTTTTTCTAGAGACGTAAAACTCAATTGACGAGCACGCAATGCGCGCTTCAAACCATCCCAAACGTAAGGCTGTTCAAGTACTTTCTGAGCATCCATTAATAGAACGCCGCCATTCGCCTTATGCAAGCTCCCTGCACGAATCAGCGAGAAGTCGGTAAACACCGTTCCCTTGAAAGTGGCAGTCTCAATCGACCCGAAGAGTGAATGATAGTTGGGATTTTCTTCAACAACGATAGGAAATTCGCTGCTTTTACGGCTTACCAAGACGTTCACTTTATAACGACGTGGCAATTTTTTATCCAAGGATGCCGTCGCAATTTCGCCTTGCTCGCCACTTTGGTCAAGGAAGATATCTGCGTTTTCAACAATATCTTTTTGCAGCTCAGTTAAGTAGGTTTTGATTTCGGAATATTGCGCGTAATCCACTTTGAGTTTTTTGATGAAGTGAGTAATCACATCAAGCGTCACTTCATCATTGAGCTTTTTGATTTTATCGCTGTATGTCTCTTCCCACTCCGTAAGCTCACGAACCATCGAGCGCAATCGCACTTCGAGTTCATCAATAGCATCGCTGAATTGCTCTTGTTCTTTTTTGCTTAGTACATCAAAAGACTCTTCCGTATGAAGCTCATCACCGTTCATGGCGACAAACTGATAATCCCCCTGTGTAGTCAGTGTTAGGCTGATGCCTTTTTCTTTTGCCTCTCGGCTAATACGATCCAGCTCGTTTTGTTGCTTAGCTGCCAATTGATTTTTTAATCGCTCAGCGCGGCTAAAGTACATTTCATTGTCGAATGCTAGGGGTAAAGCATTCAATAATTTGCCCATTAAAGCTTCAATATCAACACGTAGCTTATTTCCGATACCACAAGGCAACTTTAATACCTTTGGTGTACGGGTATCCTCAAAGTTCGCAACGTAACACCAATCAAACAGGGCTGCTGCATCGTGCTGGTGACGATTCAGATAGCGCAAGATCATGGTGCGTTTACCTAGCCCATTCTGACCAATGGCGTAGATGTTATACCCTTTCTCTTTGATGGACATCGCAAACTCGACCGCTTTTTGCGCGCGCTCTTGGCCCACGATTTCATCAATTGGAGGTAACTCCTTGGTCGACTTACATGGCATATTCTCTAGATCTGCTACAGAATATAGCTGCTTAGCTTCCAATCTTAGTATTGCCATATCCACTTCCTTTTTTCTTATTTTCGTTATTTGAGTGTAGAGATTATTTGCTTAATTTTAAGTGATTTACCTTCCACCCTAGATTGATTGGACATTTTATGAACACATAAGTGATATTAACACGCACTTGCAATTGATAATCAATTTCATTTAATATCTAAACAAATCAAATGTTGTGGAGATGGATATGAATATTGAGCAATGCTGGATGCGCTACTTAAAAGCGGAGCAACTGATGGAACAAGGCCATTGGCCAGAAGCTCATCGTTTATATGACGACGTGCTCAACAATCTACCCAACCACATTCATTTAGCGCTAGAAAATGCACAAACTAAACCTTGCCAGTTTGTATGTCTCATTACGGGGCTTAGAGATGCCAGCGTGACGCAATCAGAGATTCTCAACAAACTCGGCTTACAACATGATGCGTTCTCAATACTCAATCAAACTTACGCGCTATTTCAATTTTTGCAGCTAGAGAGCCATGAACTGATTGAGCGCGTAGGTCACCTACTTGGTCAACAGAGCGAAGACTTATTAGCCCACATGGCGGCATTTTGCTCTGCCCAACGTAATGCTCAATGGATGATAGAACTCGAGCACGTAACGCGCGCGCATGAGCAGTTCTTACATTTGCAAGCAATGAGTTCGGCAAAATCTTCGCCTTCTCACCTGTATAATTAATCTAAAGCTCAAGCATTGAGGCCTACTAGGTTTGTGCTGTCCATTGCTTGAGTATCATTTGCTTTATCAACCACAAGGATCTGTGATGTCTTCTAAAACCATTCTTTCGGTGAACAACCTATCAGTCAGCTTTACGACAAACGATGGGATCGTCGATGCAGTAAAGAATGTTAGCTTCAATTTAAAAGCAGGCGAGACGCTGTCCATCGTTGGCGAATCTGGCTCTGGCAAGTCAGTATCAACCAATGCACTGATGAAACTACTGCCAGACAACGCTATTTTGCATGAAAACTCATCCATCATGTTTGAGGGTAGCTCCATCTTGGATAAAACAGAGCGTGAAATGCAAAGTATTCGCGGTGATCGCATTGGCATGATTTTTCAAGAGCCGATGACCTCACTAAACCCGTACATGCGCGTGGGTATCCAAGTCGCTGAGGCCATAATGTGTCACCGCCCGGTCGACAGACGAACAGCAAAAGAAAAGGTGTTAGAGCTGTTTGAATTGGTTCATATGCCAAACCCAGAAAAAGCGTACAACAAGTACCCACACGAATTTTCTGGTGGTCAATTGCAACGTATCATGATTGCGATGGCACTGATTAACGAGCCCGATATTTTGATTGCCGACGAACCAACAACGGCGTTGGATGTCACGGTTCAAGCAGAAGTGTTGCACCTGATTAAAGAAATTCAGGCTCAGATGGGCATGGCAATCCTATTTATTACTCATGACTTAGGCGTCGTAAAACACTTTGCAGACCGTGTCATTGTGATGTGTAAAGGAGAAGTCGTCGAAGAAGGCGAAACGCAAATACTCTTCGAGGACCCAAAGCACGAATATACACGTATGCTAATCAACTCGATTCCTAAAGGCAGTAAGGAGCCTATTAGCGAAAGTGCTACACAGCTTTTAAAGGCCGACGATATACGAGTCAAATTCTTGGTAAAGTCGCATTTTATTGCGAGCAAGAATGAGTACTTCGAAGCGGTAAAAGGCATTTCTCTTGAGCTTAAACAAGGAGAGACCCTCGGGATCGTTGGGGAGTCCGGTTCAGGTAAGTCTACACTCGGCCGAGCTTTGATAGGTCTACTGCCCTCAACTGGCAAAATAGAATATAAAGGCCAAGATATGGCCTTGCTGACAAACAAAGAACGTTTTGAGCTGAAAAAAGACGTTCAGATGGTATTCCAAGACCCTTATGGTTCGCTTTCTCCTCGTATGACTATCGGCGAGATCATCACAGAAGGATTAACTGTCCACCAACCAATGTTGAGTAAAAAAGAACGTATGCAGAAAGCGCGCGACGTGCTCCGTGAGGTCCGCTTAGATCCCGCGTCCATCAACCGTTATCCGCACGAGTTTTCAGGAGGCCAGCGTCAGCGTATTGCTATCGCGCGAGCACTGATCCTTGAACCTTCGTTTATTCTGCTTGATGAGCCAACCTCTGCATTAGACCGCTCGGTGCAACTGACAGTGATTGACCTTCTGAAAGATTTGCAGAAAAAACACAATATTGGCTACTTGTTTATTAGCCACGATCTATCAGTAGTTAAAGCACTCTCTGATCGTGTTCTAGTCATGCAAAAGGGCGAGGTCATGGAGCAAGGTGCGGCCGAAAAGATTTTCCAAAGCCCTAAAAATGACTACACGAAAAAACTGATAGATGCCTCATTTGATCTTGAAAACAGTGAAAATCAGCACAATGCGGCTTAGGTTCATCACAGTTTCATATTCATAAACTAGGATTAAGAAAAGGTGATAAATTCATCTTGTCTTAAGAATGGCGTAGCTGCCTTTCGGTTTGGCCGCCGAGACTGGTTGGTTCAAGAGTCAGACTTAGTCAACCTGGCTCAAATACTGGCATACAGTATGAATTGAGTTCCCCCAACCATGAAAAATGCCGCGACACTGTCGCGGCATTTTTTTATTCTCAGAAGTTTCTAACAACTAGGGCATTAAATCGACTCAATACCCATATTATGTAACGTAAATGCATACACGTCTGTGGTGAGGTCAATTTGCTTACTCAGCGGCATTCCTGCACCATGACCGGCATTAACATCAATGCGTATCAATACTGGATTAGCGCCTTGCTGTTTGTCTTGCAGCTCCGCAATAAATTTGTACGAATGTGCTGGCACAACTCGGTCGTCGTGATCAGCAGTTGTCACCAATGTCGCAGGATATTGCACGTTTTCTTTTACATTGTGAACAGGAGAGTAGCCAAGCAAGTATTGGAACATCGCTTCGCTTTGCGAAGACGTGCCATAGTCATACTTCCAGCCTTCTCCAGACGTAAACGTGTGGTAACGCAGCATATCAAGCACGCCAACCGCAGGCAGCGCGACTTTGAATAGTTCAGGGCGTTGCGTCATACACGCTCCAACTAACAAACCACCATTAGAACCACCGCGAATCGCTAGGCGATCCGAGCTAGTGTAGTCGTTTTCAATCAGGTATTCCGCCGCCGCAATAAAGTCATCAAACACGTTTTGCTTTTGCTGCTGAGTGCCTGCGTTGTGCCAGGCTTTACCGTATTCACCGCCGCCTCGCATGTTGGCGACAGCGTATATACCACCCAACTCTAGCCAGTTGGCTACATTGCCAGAAAACATTGGGGTGAGGGCTGATGTTAAAACCGCCGTAACCATACAACATGGTTGGTGCTCTACTATCAAGTGCAATGCCCTTCTTGTATGAAATGATCATCGGAACTTGCGTGCCGTCTTTTGAGGTGTAAAACACCTGTTTTGATTCATACTCATTACGATCGAACGGTGCCTTTGATTCTTGAAACAGTGTCGATTCACCAGACTCAACATCAAATGAGAAGATCGTCGGAGGCGTCACGTAGTTAGTGAATGTGTAATAAAGTGTGGTTTCTTCTTTTTTACCCGCCAGACCATAAGCCGTACCTTCTCCCGGCAATTGTACAGCTCGAATCCACTCACCTTGGTAGTTAAACTGCTGCACTTTAGAAAGCACATCTACCATATAAGTCGCAAACAGATAACCGCCACCTTTGCTGATTTCTAACGGCTGTTCTTGTTCAGCAATCACGTCAGCCCATTGTTCTGTCTGAGTGTTGTAGCTGACAACTTTGCCATTCGGCGCGTCTAGGTTGGTGTAAAGCAGCAAGGTTGCGTCTTGGCTATCAATTAAGTAGGTGTCTCCTTGCGTTGTCTCGCGCAGCGTCACAATTGCCTGTAACTCAGACTGTAAATCAATATAAAACAGACGATTACCCGATGTAGATTCTGCGCCAGAGATAATGAGGAGGCGATCATCTGTCGTCGTCGTACCAGACACATAACGATGAACTTGCGTATCCAACTCACCGAAAATCACTTTATCTTCAGACTGAGGTGTACCGAGTTCATGATAATAAAGCTTGTGATGCTCAGTTCGAGCTGACAACTCGCTGCCTTGCGGCTTATCGTAGCTTGAGTAATAGAAGCCTTTGCTGCCCAGCCAAGAAATCGACGTAAACTTCGCATCAACAATCTCAGGCTCTAACTGTTCTTTGGTTTCCGTATCAATGACAAAGATCTTACGCCAATCACTGCCCCCTTCCGAGATGGAATACGCGACCAAACGATAGTCTTTAGAGAAGCTGACTTCGCCAAGAGAGGTCGTGCCCTCTTCGGAGAAAGTATTTGGATCAAGGAAAACCTCGGCTTCTCCCTCGCCTTTACGTCGATACAATACGCTTTGGTTTTGCAAACCGTCGTTTTTGTAGAAGTAGGTGTAGTCACCACGTACAAATGGCTGGGAATATTTTTCGTAGTTTTGACTGTTCGCCACTAAGTCACGGATTTGTTGGCGGTACGGTATCTGACCAAGGAAATCGAAGGTGACCGAATTTTGACCCGAAACCCATTGTGCGGTTTCTTCACTGCGATCATCTTCTAACCAGCGATAAGGGTCGGCAATGTCGTGACCAAAATAAGTGTCCACGACAGAATCTTTACGTGTTTTTGGGTAATGCATAACGTCCGTGTTACTCCGTTGTTTTTATTAAGTTGTTTATCTTCAATCGTTTTATTGCGGTGATTACCTTAGAGCACCCAATTTTGATTTCAACGACATTGTTTTAAATCTATGAAGAACCTAGAAATAATGAGATATCGTTAAGTACCGGTCACGAATGTGCTCAATAAGCAGCTTCACTTTGTTCGGTGGTTGACGAGTAAACGGATACACCGCGTAGATACCCAACTTTTTACCTACTAATTCAGGAAAAATATCCACCAGTTGACCATTACGAATATCGTGATACACCAAGCAGCGCGGGACGTAAGCAATACCATGGCCGCCCAGAGCGGCTTTACGTAATGCGGTCGCGTTATCAGTAGAAAAGCAGCCCGATACTTTGACGATGTAATTGCCATCTTCTCCTTTAAACTCCCAATCCGTTGCACCTGTGGTTTGGTAAGCGTATTGCAGACAATTGTGCGTGGTGAGATCAATCGGCTCGATCGGTTTCCCATTTTTCGCAATATAAGAAGGTGACGCGCATACCACCCATTGGGAATCGAGAATATGTCGTGCGATCAAACTGGAGTCGGCTAGGTAGCCAGTTCGAATGACTAAATCGTAACCATCAGCCACTAAATCGACAAAGCGATTATCCAATGACATGTCCACGGTCAGACCCGGATGAAGGTTACAAAATTCGGCAACAGCATCAGCAAGTATCAAATCTCCAGAGATACACGGCACGGACATTTTTATATGACCGCTCACATTCTCTCCAAAGCCTGCAACAGCATCCATAGCCTCCTGAGTGGCCTGCTTCACATTTTTAGCACTGTGGAGTAACACCTTACCTGCCTCGGTCAAGGTTAATTTGCGCGTTGTTCGATATAATAGCTGAGCCCCTATTTCTTCCTCCAACCTCGCCATTCTTTTGCTAACTACCGAATTTGTAAGGTTATTTGCCTCTGCAACCTTACTAAAGCTGCCAAGTTCGATTACTTGAGAAAATAGGATTAAGTCGTCTGCTCTCATACCATTATGTCA
>NZ_WXWS01000256.1:0-8361 GCF_009904715.1 Vibrio sp. V42_P2S4T144
ACCAAGGGGAGGGAACTAGCCACCTCGGAAGCTTGGGAAAATTTCAAAATGCATAAAGACACGCTTGAACTACCAACAGGACAATTAGTTACACCCCAAGAGATCCTTACTGGAATAGCTTTACTTGAAATTCAGTCACCTAGTGACACAGGAACACTTACAAAACTCATGAAGTATGCTAGATGTATAGCAGGAATAAAAAATAAGTAGCATATATTTGGCAAGAAGGACTCTAAATGAAAAAAACACTTGTAATGTTATCTTTGCCTTTACTCATGCCTTTTCCAAGCCTAGCGAAGTTTGAAGGATTTACAGAGAAGAGCTATTCAAACGGACAGTATCTAAGAACACATTATACTGAAAGCAATCGCTCTCAATTTCATATTGGATGTGGAAGAGGATCTGACCAGAAAGTATTCAGCCTTGTTGGGTTTAAACATCACAGCCTTTATGACTGGAGTGGTGTTACAAATGTGAAGCTTTCAATTGACGGTGGCAAAGTAATGTCAATTAAAGGTGGGTCAAACAAGTATGACGATATGTTTTATTCAAGTGGCTCAAGTGATTTGTTGATTCAAAAAATGTTAACTGGGAAATTGTTGGAGGTAAGCGTAATCGATAATGAAAAGGAAAAAATATACTTTTCACTGGAAGGGATAGAAGACGCTTACATAACGCTCAAAGATAAATGTAACTTACCTGAGAGCTAAATATTAAGCCGAGCAATCACTGTTCGGCTTTTTTGTATCAGAGCACAAGGTTAGTAGTGAGTGGGAATTTACCCCCGTAATACAACACGGGGATTTACAAACGAACACCACTAGAAAAATAGATAAATTTTTGTAGGGGAAAAGCCCATGAAAAGGATGTGAATGAGTAAAAGGTCTACCAATAATGGGGCACTTATGAGTGTTACGAAGTGAATTTTAGAGTGACTTACTGAAAAGCCAACTATTCGAAATGTTTTGAACTTTTATGTCTACCGACAGTTGTTAGTCACTGGCATAAAATATTGATCGATCGGGATGGCAGTTAAGGGAGCAACTGTACTATTGAAAGTATTCAGCAAAGCATTACACCTCTTGTAATTCTTAGATAGATAAGCGATTGACTACCATTGCCTGTGTGCAATACTACATGCATTAAACATTTGCAAAAAGTTTCACGGCATGAGCAAAAAGATTGCGGGAGTTAGCATTCCACCAGCAAAACCCACTGATTTCATTAAAGTAGTAGAGCTAATCGACAAGTTAGACCCAAGCAAGTACGGGTTTGATAGTAGCGGTAACTACTTGCATTGGGATGCGTTCCAGTACCGTTCAAAAGAGTTTAAAGGCGACCAAAAGGGCTATGCTTGGCATGCCCTAAAAATTAGACGTGGCCTTAACGACATTTCGCTTGTTGATGAAAAGGGCAATCCGTTCCAGGTTAGTGCAGCCAGCCTTGACGCTAAGCTATTCCACATCGATAAACAGCTCAAACTAGAAGATTTGCCGCTATCTGCTCAAGACAAAAAGGCGCACCTAGTGAAAAGCGTGATCATGGAAGAAGCTATTAGCAGCGCCCAATTGGAGGGAGCGGCCACAACGCGCAAGGTGGCCAAGGAAATGCTTGAAACAGAACGTGAGCCGCAAGATGACTCTGAACGGATGATTATCAATAACTGGCATTTGATCATGATGGCTGACGATTTCAAGGATGTAGAGCTCACACCGGAATTGATTAGCGGATTTAATGAAATAGCCACCAATGGCGTGTTAGAGAATGAGCACGTTGCTGGCCAATACAGAACGGATGCGGTCATGGTTAGAGACGTGGCCACTGGCGATATTATTCACGAAGCGCCAGAACATGAGCATGTTTTGAAGCTCATCGAGCAACTATGTGACTTCGCCAACACCGACCATACCACCAGCACCAATTTTATTAACCCAATCGTTAAGGCTTGTATTCTGCACTTTATGATTGGCTACATTCACCCATTCATGGACGGCAACGGGAGAACGGCTAGGGCGCTTTTCTACTGGTTCATCCTTAAGCATGGTTATGAGAACTTTAAGTACGTCTCGATCTCTGCACCACTTAAGAGCGCGCCAACCAAGTACGTTAGAAGCTACGTTTACACCGAAACGGACGACAATGACTTAACGCACTTTGTGGACTACCAGCTAACGGTCATCATCAATGCGATTGAGCGCTTTAACGAGTACATCAAGTCTAAGATTGAAGATACGAGAGAGGTGCGCGAGCTGCTAGACGAGTCCAAGCTTAAGAGCGTGTTGAAACTGCCGCACATTGTGATTCTGGCCAAGGGATTAGAAACAGCCGGACGTGTCTTTTCTGTTAAGGAAATCCAGTCTGATTTTGACGTGTCTCATACCTCTGCGCGCAAGTATCTTGAGAAGCTGGTGGAGCTGAAATTGCTGTTCAAATCAAAGGATGGCAACGAGAACACCTACATTGCACCAGCCGACTTGAAAGAGAGACTGACCAAAGCTTAAGAGCATCAAAAAAGCCGCCTAATTGGCGGCCTTTTTGTGGGGAATAGAATAGGACTGGTTGGCGATTAGAAATCTACCCAGTTGTATTGCAGTGTGATAGCTGGCTTAACAAGTGCTGCTGAATCTTCTGTCGATAGGTCGATCACGTCTGAGCGCACTTTTACGTGCTCTAAGCGGAATCGATGTGACTTAGCACCCTTACCCTTAGTAGATTCAGGCGTAGACTCGATAACGACAGTGACCATTTTCTTTTCACGAACGATCTCACGTAGCATTTTTAGCACTGTACCTGTGATCGTTTCTACGCATGTCACCGCGATTTCGCCTTTGTTCTCAAGCGCACCATTTTGGATGTAGCCCAAGCCCATTTGGCCAAAATCTTCTACGTCTGCACGTCCCATTGCTGGAAACTGAGTAGAACGCACCAAAACGCTAAGATTAGGGTATTCTTCGATTTTCATCTCGAACTCTGTACCCATCATCTTTTCGCCAGCTTGGACGTTCTTAGTGAATTTCTGTTTTAAGAAATTCATATCGCCTTTTGCGTTAAATGCTCCGGCCATAATTACACCTATTCTATTGGAAGTAGTTTGGAATCTGTGACTGATTAATCATTTGCTTAGGAGCGGCGGTAATAGTTACCGTGTTGTAAGCGAAATTGCCGTCTCGCGTCTTAGGGGCGTTAATGTCATAACTCACCTCGCTAATACGCATAGGTAGATTGAGCGCTTTGCCAATCTTGAATCTCGCATCATTTGGAACGCGGCCACCAAGGCCATCGGAACTGACTGGAACAGTATTTTGGAGCTCGGGACTGATCATCTGAGCCAGGTATTTAATGGGATCATTAACCTCTGATTTGGCATTGGTGAACGCGACAAATTTCAGCGTTGCTGTGATTTCTGGCGGTTCGTTTCCTTGCCAAACTTGCTGACTGTTCCATAGTGTTTTACTCGTCTTATCCGACACGGTTTGCGCGACTGAGGACGTTTTATCTAGGGCATTGATGTTACCCACGGAATCGCCCTCAAACGGCGCTTCCCATATCGCTCTAAAGGCAAGCTGACACTCATCAGTCATGTAACCAATGACCGTAACCTCTTGACCGCCTATGACTTGTGTAATGGCGCATTTATTGTGGATAGACACGCCATCATCATTAGGTACGCCGACAATTACAGCCATTGCTTACCCTTACTTGTCCATACCACGAGAATCGCGCATGCGGTTAGACTTTTTGCGAGCTGCTTTAGCTGCTGAGCTGTGAGCTTTTGCGCGCGCTTTCTTAAGTGCTGCTTTTTGTGCTGCACTCATACGGCGCTTACGGCGGTTGGTTTTGATGTAAGTTACCTTGCCGTCACGGATCACTTTCTTAAGCGCTTCAAGCATCATGGATTCACGAACGGCGAACTCTGCAATCGCTTCGTCTGAGTCCACGTTGTCTAGGCCACGCTCTAGGGATTCAAAGATGCGATCTGCTGCTTCTGGATCTTCCAGAGCTTCTAGCATGTCGCCCTCTTTTGGCTGGCCAACTTGAGCAATGAACTCGCTAGCCGCTTCTTGTAGCGATTCGTATAGTGCTGCTTGGCCATCGGTTAGCTCTGCATCGTCATCGCCACCAGCCATGCCAAATAGCATTGCGTCTAGGTTGTCGATTGAGCTGTCACCACCGTTAACCCACTGAACACAAGCTGCTGCTGCGTCTTGGCGAGCCATTATGGTTGATGCACGGTTGATTGACTCAAGAAGTTGGTCTTCTGTTACAGACTCAAAAAATGCAGTTTCAGTTTGTTCCTGCTCGGCCACTTGTGGCATCACAAATGGGCGAGCAAGAACAGAACCCTCAGAAAACATTGATTTCATTCTATTCTTGCTCTTTGTTGATTAACGGATTAGTACAGGTTCACCAAGGATTCGACGTGCGGAGCCAGTTGGACAGAACGACCAAGTGACTTTCCAGTAGTCGATTTCGACTTGCTTGATTTCCAGTGTCCAAGCGCTTTCGCCGTCTTGAGCTGGATTACGAGGTGTCACTAGCGCACCAACGGCTTCATAGCCCTCTAGGATGCTGTCCATACCGTCAGTTAGACCCTCAAGCGTTGCACCGTCAGGTTGGTGTTTTAGGCGATTACCTAGTGCGTAGAAGTCGCGTGAGATAGCGTCAGCAATAGACACGACTTGCTCAAAACGTAGGTAGTTTTCAGCCGCAGATGACGTTAGAGAGTCATCAATGAATAGGTTGCCGTTTTCGTCTGTGCCTAGTTTGTTTAGACGTGCCTTGTACATTTCTTGGTAGTTAGGCTCGCCAGCACCTTGGATTGGTTTTAGGCCAGTACGCTGAATAACAGCACGTTCAACACCTGCTGGTGTGTAGTGCCATCCGCCGACAGGAGAGGTCTTAGCAACGCCAAGCGCTTTAGCTGCAAAGCCGATACCTGAACCACCCCATACCGCCATGTTGCCGTAGAAACGACACTTAGCTTGATAAGGGATATGCACAAATGAAGCGCGATGGTTGTTGAAGTTCAGACCTTTCTTGAACTCCAATGCCGCTTCGTGCGTTAGGCGAGGATCAATATCGAAGTAGCCAGAAATGCGTTTGTCTTTACAGATTTGCGCTAGGTCAGTGATCACCGCTGTTTCGTAGCAGCCCAAACCACAAACGTAGTTGTAGCTGTAAACGGTAGTGCGTAGTGCTTTCACTGCTTTCTGGTAATCTTCAGCCGTAATGTCGCTAATATTGCCGTTGGTCGCGCCAGTGAATTTGGTTTTAGCAATTGCAGTAACTTCGCGTTTCGCTACTTCTGCATCGATACGACAAGTTAGGTACTGCGAACGTTCTTCAAGAACAGTCTCGATAAACGCAGCGCTACCCATTTGGTCTACTGCTGTAGGCTCTAGGGATACAACCCATTCTTCTAGCACTACAGAGCCACCAGCCGCCTGTTCTTCCTCTAGGGTAAGAGTGAACATGCCAGCGCCGTAAGTCGCTTCGTCTGCTTTCGCAAGCGTGATAGAGCGGTTATCGGATTGAGCACCGTCTTTGATAGCGATCGCTAAAAATTCGCCATCTTCAAGTGACAGGTCAGCCGAGTAGTTGATCGCTTCATTCGTGATCGTTACTTCGTCTGCTGGTTTGGTTAACTTGATAGCTGGATAGGTTGCTGTTTTTGGTACGACACGAACCACATAGCCATTACCGCCGCGCAATGCTTCATCAAGAACGCGCATGCCGTCAGCCAGTTTGCCAAGGCTTGAGTGGTAAGGTTTACCTAGCTTATCTAGGAAGTTAGCCGCAGTTACCGGAATAACCTCGAACGGCTTACCTTTTTGAGACACAATCACACCGCCAAACACTAGCTGGTTAGAGCCAGTGCCTTGCTTAGTTGTCGAGTCAGCGTTAATTGGCGCAACCGCAACTTGTGAGACGTTATCCATTGAAAATTCAATCTTACTCATTCTCTGTCTCTTTCAGCGTTAGATCCTGTGCTGCAAGCTGGTCTACAATTTCTTGCAAACCCGCTTGAGCAATACCTTTCACCGCAATCACGTTGTCTTTCGTCATTTCGGTTAGTTGCTCAACCGTTGTCACACCGTGGTTAATCAGGGCTTTTTCAACGCTTGCGCTTAGCTCAAGTGCTGATAGCGCTGTGCCTTTGTCGCTGGTGGCTGTGTCTGGTTGTTTTTGAGCTTCTGGTAAAACCGTTGGCTCAAGGCGAACCGAAACAAGGCCGTTTGGATAGGCCGCTTCCACTTCGTGTTTGAAGCGGTTCACGTTGAAAACTGAGAGAGGGAAATCTTTGGCCAGTGGTGGCATAACGCGACCCTGCACCGTGATTTCCTTTGGTGTGTGGTTGGTGATTAAAACGATCGTTTCTTTCATCGAATCCCCCAAGAGCGGCAGCCCGTAAGACTGCCGCTTACTTGCCTTATGCCGCTTCTGCTACAGGAGCTTCGTCGATAAGTCTCACACGGTAGAAGTAGTCTTCTCCGTCGAATGGATGGATCTCGCCGTAGGCCAATTCGTATAGCGTGTTAGACGCTACTAGACCTTTGCCGATTGGATGTGTGTACATGGTTGCTGCGATCGCATCACCCGCTACGTAACCCGCTTCTGAGTGAGAAGAACCGCGACCGTAACAAAGCATGTCGTTCGTACCGATAACTACCGGACATTCGAACACTTTCCACATACCGAACAATTTACCCGCGTAGTGGATAGCGTTTTTCTGTTGGTAGTTAGCCGGAGCAACGAAATATGGAGCACCAAGAGACTTAAGGATTGTTGACGCGCCAGTACCAGCAAAGATACCTGTCATGCCAGTTGTGCGAGTCGCTTGTAGGATCTTCGTAGAAACGTTTAGAAGAACTTCGTTTAGACGTTCACGATGTAGACGCCAATCTTCACCAGCCGCTACGTAGATATTGAATGTTTCTTCGCGCGTACAAGCAAAGTCCATATCTACTAGGTGGCGAGTCGCTTTTTCCGATGCCAATGTGTTGCGCATGTGACTCATCTGTAGAGATTTCAGATCTTGGCCAAACTCGCGTTGCATTGTGAACATCGCTTGGATCGTCGCGTCTGCTGCGATTGCGTTTTGACGTGGGCGCAGTATGCGAGAATCCATATCATGGTCGATCGTCGGGATAAGGTCAGGGCGTCTTTCAATGTCTACTTCGAACTCAATATGCAGAACGGTCTCTGCTGGCAGGGCCGATGTTGGAGTGACGGTAACTTTGCCTTTTGCATGGTCTATCTGACAGTTAATAACCATACCATTGTGAGTGCCTGTCATTATTTGACTGCCGTTGCTGTCTAGGTCGCGAGCCACACGTTTATGGTTAATAAATAGGGAAACAGATGTCTTCGTGAATGGGATTTCAAACTTGGTGTGTTGTAGGTCAGTCTTAGAGTCAAAGACGTGAGTTTTCTTAGTGCCGTCTGGTTGTTGTTCAGCGACAAACTTGTAACGCTGACGCATAGACGAGTATTGGCCAACCGTTGCTTGGTCGATTTCAGTACCCGCTGCGAAGTCACCAAAGTTTGAGCCAGTGCGGCGGTACACTTTGAAGATCTCAACTTCGTTGGCTCCCGCTGGGATCATCGTTACAGCGTCAAGTGTTGCTGTCTCTAAAAGCACAGGCAGCACTAGGCCAACCATTTTCGCGCGGATTTCAACACCCTCTGACGTTGATAGAGACTGACCGATAGACTCAAGCATCATTGCGCCTGTTGAGCCATCACGCTTAGCGCCCTCTAATGTCATCATGTTACGCATAGTTGCGTGAGCTGATGCCATTAGTTCGTCGCTAGGTAGGTGGCCGTAAGTCTTTTCGTATTCACGTACCGCAGATTGCATACCTGATACGATGCCAACCGCTGTTTCTTGAGACACTGACTCGAACATAGGCTCATTCGCAATGGCTGACAAAATAGCCGCGCCACGAGAATTGTCGTCAGTTAGAAACATGCCTGTTTGTGAATCGAATTGGGATTCGATACACAGATTACGCATTGCTTGAGCGCCTAAATGAATCGCCTCAATGCGTTTGTTGAAGTTAGAACGTTTATCTGCCATGTAAATAAACCTTAGTTATTAATTGAGTGTGTTCGGAATTGTTAAGCCGCAGAAAAGCGGTAAAAATTCGCTCAATTTCGGATGGTAATTAAGATTTAATGCGAAAAAAACAGGGGTGAAGTTGCATTTAACTTATTGTTATATAGTGAATTTGTGTCTTTTTGTGCGCGTTTGTGGGAATGGTAACGACAGGGGGTTTCTATGTCGTTGATCGTGTGTTTTTACTGAGAGAAAAGGGGATAGGAAAGGACAACTAAAAAAAATTTAAAAAATTTTTAGTT
>NZ_WXWS01000067.1:0-8350 GCF_009904715.1 Vibrio sp. V42_P2S4T144
GGTATTACCCACAGTGCAATCTCATCCATTGAAAATGGCAAAGTGAGCCCGTCGGTCAGCTCACTACAAAAAATCGTTAATGTATTTTCTTTATCGTTATCAGAGTTTTTCACTTTTGAACAACCTTCGAACGATGAAGTGAAAGTAGTCATCAAGCCGTCAGATCTTGTGGAAATCGGGAGCGAGACGGTGTCCATGAAACTGGTAACGAATGGCGACAAAGATCAAGTCATCGGATTCTTGATCGAGGAATACGCACCTTATGGAACCACTGGTGCGGCAGAAATCAAACACGAAGGCGAAGAGATTGGCACCGTATTAGAGGGTGAAATCACTCTGGAATATAAAGGGCAATCTCATGTCATAACAGCGGGCGAGTCGTACATTATTGATACGACGAAGCCCCATCGATTTACAAATCACACAGACAAGGCTTGTCGAATGATAAGTGCGCATACGCCAACCACATTTTAGTGGGGGCTTGCCTTGTGTGATCACAAGGAGAGCGTATGAAAACCCAAGAGCAATGGATTGAACTAAAAAACAATCTAAACATCGAAAACAGGGCGTACATTAACGGTGAATACAGTGCCGCTTTAACAGGGCAAACCATCCCGGTAGTTAACCCAGCAACAGATGAGATATTCACCGAAATCGCCCGTTGCCAAAATGAAGATGTTGATCTCGCGGTTTCATACGCTCGCCAAGCATTTCAATCCGGTCAGTGGAGCGAGAGCAGCCCAGCTCATCGCAAAGCAGTGCTTAAACAGTTTGCTGACTTGATTGATCAAAACCAAGAAGAATTGGCTCTGCTAGAAACGCTTGATACCGGTAAGCCTATCTCTCACAGCTTCTCTACCGATATTCCTGGCGCGGCGAGTGCATTACGCTGGTACGCAGAAGCAATCGACAAAGTATACGGCGAAGTTGCCCCAACCGAAAAAGATGTACACGCTTTTATTTCTCATCAACCAATTGGTGTGGTTGCTGCGGTTGTACCGTGGAACTTCCCCCTTTGGCTTGCGTGCTGGAAGCTTGGTCCTGCTTTAGCCGCTGGTAACAGCGTGATTCTAAAACCGTCAGAAAAATCTTCTCTCACCGCGATATTTCTAGGTCAACTTGCTTCTCAAGCGGGCTTACCAACAGGCGTTTTCCAAGTCATTACGGGTTTTGGTCATGAAGCTGGCGACGCGCTGGCGAAACACCAAGACGTAGACTGCATCGCCTTCACAGGCTCGACGCGCATTGCAGGTCAACTGATGGTCAGATCGGGTGAGAGCAACCTAAAGCGCGTGTTTGCAGAAGCGGGCGGCAAGAACGCGAACATCGTGTTTGAAGATTGTGATGATTTAGACCGCGTAGCAGCAGAAACCGCCGCAGGGTGTTTCTACAACCAAGGTGAGGTGTGCGTCGCGGCAACCCGCCTGCTTGTTCACGAAAGCATCAAAGAGCAGTTTATAGAAAAAGTTATTCAAGCGTCGAAAGCGTTCACGCCAAAAGACCCAATGGACCCAAGTTCATCAATGGGTGCGCTCATCGACCAAGATCATAAATCAAAAGTATTGGAATACATCTCGTTAGGTGAATCAGAAGGTGCAAACGTACGTTGTGGCGGCGATGTCGATGGGCAGGGCGCATTTGTTTCCCCAACCATTTTAGACAACGTCGACAACAAGATGCGTGTCGCCCAAGAGGAAATTTTTGGTCCGGTGCTGTGTGTCATTCCATTCAAAGACGAAGCGCAAGCAATTGAGATCGCTAACGATTCGAAGTACGGCTTAGGTGCTGCACTTTGGAGTAGCAATATCAACCGCGTTCATCGCGTAGCAAAACGACTGCAAGCCGGCTCGGTTTGGGTCAACAACTATAACGAAGGTGACATGACGGTTCCATTTGGTGGATTCAAAATGAGCGGAAACGGTCGAGACAAGTCTCTCCACGCGATTGAAAAATTCACCGAAACCAAAACCACTTGGATTCGCCTCCATCCTTAAGCCTGCTGACGATTACGATAAATAAAGGAATAGTTCTATGAACAAGCATACGGATTCGTTCTACGCGCACTCTGTGCCAAACATGCCGGAATACCCACAGTTGCAAAACGACATCGAGTGCGATGTGTGTGTAGTCGGTGCGGGATTTTCTGGTCTTTCTTCTGCACTACACCTTGCAGAAAAAGGTTTTAAAGTCGTTGTGCTAGAAAGCGCAAAAGTGGGCTTTGGAGCAACTGGTCGTAACGGTGGCCAAATCGTTAACAGCTACAGCCGAGATGTTGACGTGATTGAAAGCCGTTACGACCAAAACCAAGCCAAAGCTCTGTGCGATATGATTTTTGAAGGCGGCGATATCATCCGTGGCCTGATCGACAAATACGACATCAACTGTGATTACAAGCAAGGCGGCTTGTTCACGGCACTGAACAGTAAACAACTCAAAGGGCTAGAAGAACATAAGAAGAACTGGGAGCGTTACGGCAACGACCAACTGACTCTGCTTGACGCAGGAGAGGTAGAACAAGCGGTAGGCACTAAAGTATACACTGGCGGCTTACTGGATATGCGCGGTGGTCACATTCACCCGCTTAAACTGGCATTGGGTGAAGCTGCTGCGTTTACGTCTCTAGGTGGTCAAATCTTTGAGCAGTCGGCGGTCGTGTCGATTGATAAAGGTATTAACCCAGTAGTGAAAACGGCGAAAGGCAGCGTGAAGAGCAAGTACGTGGTACTGGCAGGTAACGCCTACCTTGGTGGTTTGGCACCAAACATCAGCAACAAAGCGATTCCGTGTGGCACACAAGTGGTGGCGACTCAGCCTTTGAGTGATGAGCAGTTAAAACAAGTGCTGACCAGTGACTACTGCGTTGAAGACTGTAACTACTTGCTTGACTACTTTCGCTTAACCGCCGACAAGCGTTTGTTGTTCGGAGGTGGTGTGGTTTACGGAGCACGTGACCCAGAAAACATCGAAGCACTGATCCGTCCGAAGATGGAAAAAGTCTTCCCACAATTGAAAGGCATCAAGATTGATTACACCTGGACAGGTAACTTCTTGCTGACTTACTCACGCATGCCGCAATTTGGCTCGTTTGCAGACAACATTTACTACCTACAAGGCTACAGCGGTCACGGTGTAACGTGTACTCACCTAGCAGGTAAGTTGCTGGCAGAAGCATTGACCGGACACGCAGAACGCTTTGACGCGTTTGCTGCACTGAAACATTACTCCTTCCCGGGGGGCCGCCACTTCCAAATTCCGTTTACGGCAATGGGCGCGGCTTACTATAACCTACGTGACAAACTGGCGATTTAAGAGATAAGGAATATCAAATGAGCAAAGTAGTGAAATTTGCAGCCCTTCAACTGACGAAAAGCTGGGATCTGGAAGATAACTTAGCCAAAGCAAAAAAGGCGATTCGTGAAGCAGCACAAAACGGTGCGAACGTGATTCTTCCGCAAGAGCTGTTCGCTGCGCCTTACTTCTGCAAAAAACAAGAAGCAAAGTATTTCGAGCTTGCGGAAGAAACGGAGAATTGCCGTCTCATTAAAGAGATGAGCGCTCTGGCGAAAGAACTCGGCGTGGTTATTCCTGTTAGCTACTTTGAAAAAGCGGGCAACACGTTTTTTAACTCGCTAGTAATGATAGATGCCGATGGCACGGTACTAGATAACTACCGCAAGTCACACATTCCTGACGGCCCGGGCTACAGCGAGAAGTACTACTTTAGCCCTGGCGATACCGGTTTCAAAGTGTGGCAAACCAAGTTCGGTAAGTTCGGTGCTGGCATTTGCTGGGACCAATGGTTTCCAGAGCTTGCACGCAGTTTGGCTCTACACGGGGCTGAAGCGATTTTCTACCCAACTGCAATCGGTTCTGAGCCTCAAGATCCGACACTGGATTCACGTGACCACTGGCAACGTACAATGCAAGGTCACTCGGCAGCAAACCTCGTTCCAGTCATCGCGTCAAACCGAGTAGGTACTGAGGTCGATGACGGTATCGAGACCACGTTCTACGGCTCTTCTTTTATCACTGACCACACTGGTGCAAAAATTGCCGAAGCACCACGTGAAGGTGAAACCATCATTTACGCAGAAATCGATCTCGCTGCGATAGCGAAAGCGCGTCATGCGTGGGGCTTGTTCCGCGACCGTCGTCCAGACCTTTACACCAGCGTTGGCAAACTAGCCGTTTAAAGAGGCGTTAAAATGAAGTTATCGACAACACCAGCGCAGGATGGCTTCTATTTTCCGGCTGAGTTTCAGCCGGTTAGTGAAGTTTGGCTAGCGTGGCCAGAAAGGAAAGACAATTGGCGTGATGACGCATTACCCGCGCAAGAAACCTTCGCCAGAATCGCGAACTTAATCGCGGAAGTGACCAAGGTGTGCGTGGCGGTATGCTCGCACAACTTTGACCGAGCGCGTCAAATGCTCCATTCAGACGTACGTTTGGTGGAAATCCCATTTAACGATGCGTGGATGCGCGATATTGGACCGACCGTGCTCGTGAATCAGGCGGGCGAGCGCCGTGGGATTAGTTGGCAATTTAACGCGTGGGGCGGCGAATACAACGGGCTTTACGATAACTGGCAACAAGACGATCTTGTGGCTGGTTCGGTGTGCGACATCATCGGTATAGATTATTACCGCGCTCCGTTTGTACTTGAAGGTGGGGCGATTCACACCGATGGTGAAGGCACGCTTTACACCACAGAAGAGTGCTTACTCAGCCCAGGACGTAATCCGCAGTTGAGCAAAGCGCAAATCGAAGAGCAGTTAAAGGCGTATCTCGGTATCGAAAAAGTCATTTGGTTGCCAAATGGTTTATTCAATGACGAAACAGACGGCCATATCGACAACCTGATGCACGTTATCGCACCGGGTAAAGTGGTACTAAGTTGGACCGACGACCCAAGCGATCCGCAATACGCGTTGTCTCGTCAAGCGGAACAAGTACTGAAATCTCAGCACGATGCGAGAGGGCGCGAGATTGAAATTGTCCGTTTGCCATTACCGGGTCCGTTGCATTACAGCGAGCGCGAAGCCAATGGCATTGACGCCAGTTCAGGAATGAGTCGACAAGCTGGCGAACGCCTAAGTGCCTCTTATGCGAACTTTCTTATCGTCAACGAGCATGTGTTCTTGCCGATGCTGGACGAAGAGACCGACGCTATGGCGATCGATATTTTGCAAAACGCGATGCCGGAGTACCAAATCATCGCGATACCGTCGAGAGAGGTTTTACTTGGCGGAGGGAACATTCACTGCATTACGCAGCAGATCCCTGCTTAAACATAAACTCGCCGCTAGCTTAGCGGCGATGATGAGTTGTCAAAAGGAATGACCATGCAACAGATACAAAACCAAACCCTTGTTTCGTTTATGGTAGCGAACCCACAACAGGGCATTGCAGTGACTAATCCGGCGACCGGAGAACTCCTCGGGTACGCACCAGTCTCAACCGAAAACGACATTTTAAATGGCATTGAACGCGCCAGTGTGGCGCAGAAAGAATGGGCGGCACTGCCAGCAAAAATGCGTGCTGGCATGCTCAATCGTTGGTTCCAACTCCTGTTAGAAAACAAAGCCGACCTTGGCCGCTTAATGACGTTAGAGCAAGGTAAGCCGCTGGCTGAAGCTCAAGGTGAAGTGCTTTACGGCGCGAGCTTTATCGAATGGTTTGCTGAAGAAGCGAAACGTACCTACGGTGAGACGATTCCTGCCCCAAGTGCGGACAAGCGTTTGGTGACCATCAAACAGCCAATTGGTGTTGCCTGTGCGATTACACCTTGGAACTTCCCAATTGCGATGATCACGCGCAAAGCAGGTCCAGCTTTAGCGGCAGGCTGTAGCTTTGTCGTAAAACCATCTGAATCTACGCCGCTGTCTGCGTTTGCGGTCGCTGAGCTTGCCTATCAAGCGGGTATCCCACGCGATGTGCTGCAAGTGGTATTGGGGGAAAACTCCCGTCAGGTCGGTGCTATCTTCACTTCGCATCCGTTGATTCGCAAGTTGTCTTTCACTGGCTCTACCCAAGTTGGTAGTGTGCTGATGCAGCAAAGCGCGGCGGACATTAAACGTACCTCAATGGAGCTCGGTGGCAACGCGCCGTTTATCGTATTCGATGATGCCGACATTGATGCTGCCGTGGCGGGTGCGATGGCGTCGAAGTTCCGTAACGCAGGCCAAACGTGTGTTTGTGCGAACCGTTTCTATGTACACAGCAAAGTGTATGACGAATTCGTTGCTAAGTTTGACGCTGCGGTTCAGCAGCTCAAAGTTGGTAACGGATTGGAAGAGGGGGTCAACATTGGTCCAGTGATCAGCGAGTCAGCGAAGCAAGGCATTCAGACGCTTATTGATGGTGCTATCGAGCAAGGCGCGAAGCCGGTTTCAGAACTTAAAAAGCTCGATGGTCTATTTATGCAGCCAGTGGTTCTCAAAGACGTTACTCACGACATGAAGATTGTTTCCGAGGAAATCTTTGGCCCTGTTGCGCCAGTGATTCGTTTTGACAGCGACGAACAGCTAGTCGAAATGGCGAACGACACCATTTACGGTCTTGCGTCGTACTTCTACAGCCAAAACATCCACCGTGTTTGGAAAATCGCAGAAGCGCTCGAATACGGCATGGTTGGCATTAACGAAGGCATGATTTCTACTGAAGTCGCTCCTTTCGGCGGTGTTAAGCAGTCCGGCATCGGACGCGAAGGAGCAAAACAAGGTATCGATGAATACATGGACGTGAAATATCTCTGCTTTGGCGGCAACTAATTAAGGACAAAACAATGACAAACCAACAACTACACGAAAGAAGAAGCCAAGTTATCGCTCAAGGCATGGGCGCACTGTACCCACTTTACGTCGAGAAAGCAGAAAACGCTTACGTGTGGGATATTGAAGGCAACAAATACATCGACTTTGCAGCGGGCATTGCGGTAACTAACACGGGGCATTCTCATAAACGCATTAGTGAAGCGGTAAAAGCTCAGTTGGATAACTTCTCGCACACGTGTGCAATGGTCACGCCTTACGCGTCATTCGTTGAGCTGGCAGAAAAGCTGACAGAACTTGCACCAGGTGAGACTAAGAAGAAAGCGATTTTTCTAACCACTGGCGCCGAGGCGGTCGAAAATGCCGTAAAAGTGGCACGCGCTCATACAGGCCGTAGCGGCGTGATAGCGTTTAAAGGCGGCTTTCACGGTCGCACAAACATGACTATGGGGTTAACTGGTAAAGTTGCGCCATATAAAGCAGGCTTTGGTCCTTTCCCGAATGAAATCTATCACGCGCCGTACCCAAATGCGTTCCACGGCATCAGCGTTGAGCAAAGCTTACAAGCAATCGACGATCTATTTGCTTGCGATATCGAACCTTCACGCGTTGCGGCGATCATCTTCGAGCCAGTACAAGGTGAGGGCGGCTTCTACAAAGCACCTGAAGCGTTTGCACAAGGCTTACGTCAGCTGTGTGATAAGCACGGTATCATGCTGATTGCCGATGAAATCCAAACGGGTTTTGCTCGTACCGGTAAAATGTTTGCAACAGAGTACCTAGGCATTGAACCAGACCTAATGACAATGGCGAAAGGCATTGCTGGTGGTTTCCCAATCTCAGCGGTAGTTGGGAAAGCGGATGTGATGGACTCTGCACTACCCGGTGGTTTAGGTGGCACTTATGCGGGCTCGCCACTTGGTTGTGTTGCTGGTCTTGAAGTGCTGAAAATCATCGAAGAAGAAAACTTGTGCACTAAAGCGATGGGCATTGGTGAAGTGGTCAATGCACGAATGACTAAGCTGCAACAGTCAGTACCTGCTATCGGTCAAATCCGCACTACTGGTGCAATGATGGCGATTGAGTTTACTGACCCAGAATCAGGCAAACCACTGCAAGAGATGACCAAAGCGGTGATTTCTAAAGCGCAAGAAAACGGCCTTATCCTGCTTTCTTGTGGAGTAAAAGCGAACGTGATTCGTCTGTTACCTCCACTGACCATCGAATCTGACGTGCTAAATGAAGGCCTAGATAAGTTGGAAAAAGTGATTCTTGAAGTGGCGTAATTCACGCACTTTTAAATAGCAATAACAAATAAAGGAAGCGGTTGGCATCAATCGTTTCCTTTTTGTTTTTTAGCGTATCTGCTGCCTATCTAAAAAGTATTGCTCAAGATCCAAGTTGTCACTTTTATTACGGATGACTTAACAGTTGGGCTCGTTCTTACTTTTCACTTAGTCGCTACTTTGTTCTCCTCGAATGTGGTTTGGTGCTCACATTCTAAATCCCGACATCTGAAAGCCACTTGAGTCTATAATTTTATTGAGCGTCATTCCTCACTTTTTGGACTATAAAAATGA
>NZ_WXWS01000067.1:8371-12724 GCF_009904715.1 Vibrio sp. V42_P2S4T144
GCTTGACAGATTAGCAGGACGAACTTTGATAACAAAGAATACAAGGTATGCCATTTTACTCGGCTTAGTTCCCATCGCCATATTTGTAGTGGCCTTTCATTCGATAACCAACTTTTACGTCAACTCGGTAAAAGCGTCGAAAATAAATGCTTACGTAGATTATTTAAATCAAAGGTCTGCCTATTTGGACGGAGCAATAGTGAAGCAGATTGCTCAGTTAGATTTTACTTGTAGTGATAGTGATGTAAGAACTTTACGCGACCCACGTTTTTATAACCGTTACATTCGTTTTATTGCGATGACCACAGAAGGCGGAAAAACGTGTTCCACGGTTGGTAGTGAAGTGTCTCGCCCATCTAGTAGTGAACGATTTCAGATGGATGAAAACTTTTTCGCATCACTTATTTTGCCGCAACAGAATGACCAAATAGAGTGGATGGTCATTTATGATAATGAACACGTTGAAGTCTTCTGGGTACTTGATAACAGTTGGGTTAACGAGGTAATAAAAACGCCTTGCAAAGACTGCCTATTTGTAGAGTTTAAGTATGATGAACCAATATTTGGTGATTTAACGATAAGCCGTGGCAAAGCGAATATTGCAGGAGAAGAAAACGCACTCTCAAAAGAGTTTTTCTTTTCAGGAGAGTCTCAAGCCAACATGCTCATCAAGATATACAGCGGTGAAAAACTTAAAAATTATGCTCAGGAAAGAGTACTTTTGTGGGGCGGTCTTGTAAGTGTGCTTGCTGGTCTTGTGACTGCCTTTGCATACATATCTGGTAAAAGCTTGAGAAAATCCATTACAGGTCTAATTGAAAATGGGATTAGTAATGCAGAATTTATTCCTTACTACCAGGCGATTGTCGATAGTCGCGATGGTAAGACAGTAGGATATGAAGCTCTGATTCGATGGTCGCGACGTGATGGAATGGTGCCACCAAATATGTTTATTGGTGCTGCAGAAGAAAGTGGCCTGATTATCCCGATGACGAATCAGCTTATTCGTAAAATCATACAAGACTTAAGTGACTTACCCGAGCATACGTGGGTCAGCATCAATATTGTTTCCTCCCATTTAGAGTCAGGTGTATTAACGAAGTTGCTGTCGGAGTTAAATTGGCCAATCTCTAATAGAATTCATTTTGAATTGACCGAGAGAATACAGGTAAAAGACACTGAGGCCGCGAAAAAAGAGATTTTGTATTTAACGAATAAAGGCTACAAGTTCAAAATTGACGATTTTGGTACCGGATATGGTGGCTTTTCTTACCTACAAGATTTGGGCATCCGATGTTTAAAAGTGGATAAGATGTTCATTGATCCAATAGGGTCTGACGACCAAAAATTGAAAGTGCTGGACTCAATTGTGTCTGCAGCGAACAAAGCGGAATGTGAGATGATTGCAGAAGGCGTAGAGAGCCAGGCTCAAGTCGAATACCTGGCTCAGCATGCGATTTACCTTATTCAAGGTTATGTTTACGCTAAACCTGAGCCCCTGACTAACCTTGCAAGCGCTTAACAGCCATAACGTCATAACATCCCGCTTTAAAGGTGTCATTTGCCTAGGTTAGCGCTGATTTCTGCTGGTGGGCTCACGCTTGAGGATTCCTAACACTCTCATTACTCCTAGAGTGTTAGGAATTAACGTTACTTAGGAGGAGAGTGCGGCTCTTTTCGCTTTGATCGACGTAATGAGCTGAGGTAGTAATGACATTACGATCATTCCTAGCATTAAGCTGTATTGCAGAGGAGTGAACGTTTCCCCCAATAGCAGTAGGCCCGAAACAATGCCTGCGACAGGGTTTGCAATACCACCAAAGGTAAAATCTACGACCGACATCCGCTGTAATAACCATACATACATGCCATACCCTAATGCGGTGTTCAGAATAATTACCCAAAGTAACCCTAGAATATTCGTCATGGATACGTCCTGAACGACCGTAGCATATGGCTCTGGATTGTTTATTGCCAGCACACTTGTTGCGATAGACATAATCACGCCACCCAAAATGAGCTGCCATGTTAACACTGTCCACCAGTGCATTTTTGTACCTAGTGACTTTGTTACGCTACTTCCTATCACGATGCACATAATGGCGGAGATCATCGCAAGTAAGCCCACGGGGTCGAGAGAAATAGAGCTAGGATCAAATAAGAACCAAGCTAAAGCAATCAAAGTTGCGCCGCTTATCGCTTGAATGCCACTAGGCTGACGTTTGTAGACCGCCCAACCAAACAGCATCGCAAAAACGGGGACCGAAACCATACCAACACCAGAGATGGCAGAAGGAAGCGTCAACGCCATGACAAAAATGAGACCAAAGAAGCAAGCGATGTTGATGGTTCCTAAAACAAGCAGCACCTTCCACTCACTTCTTTTTGGAAACGAGGGCTTTATTGCCAGCAACAAAAGACCCGCAGGCAGTGCCCTTAGAGCGCCAAGTAAAACGGGAGGCCAGTCCGGTAGAGTAAACTGAGTAACAGCGTAAGTCGTCCCCCAAAAAAAGGCAGGAATCATCGCAAGTAAAATGTTCATGTTAAATATCTTTATGTAGAGATAATTAAATGTAACGATATCGGCAAGGTGGCTTTTTGTAAAGTATCTTTATGTTAAAATAAAAAATATATGATGTTTGGAGAAAAATAATGGATGCAATTGATAGAGTGGTAGAGCAGTGGGCTAGGGAGAAGCCAGACCTCGACACTGAACCGATGGCAATAATGGGTCGACTAATGCGAATTGCAAAACACATGGAATCTAGGGTCGCCGAGCTACATAAGAAGTACGACCTGAAAATGGGTGAATTTGATGTGTTAGCGACACTGCGTCGAGCTGGTTCACCATATTGTCTTACTCCCTCAGCGTTAATAGAGTCGATGATGCTCACTTCGGGTGCGATGACTAATCGCTTAGATAAACTAGAGAAGAAAGGGTTTATTACCAGAACCCATAGTAAAGAAGACCGACGTAGCGTCACCGTTGAACTAACAGAGCAAGGCTTAACCTTAATTGACAAGCTAATTTTGGAGCATGTAGACGTTCAGCAATCGTTATTGCATGGTTTAGAAGGCAATGAAAAAGAGCAGGTTAACCAGGCGTTAAAATTGCTATTGCCACAATTTGAGTGAGAACGCAGAAGGAGGTAGGGGATATGAAAAGCAAAGAACTAGAACAATACTTAAGTACCTTCATGTGTGCAGAAAGTGATTTCCCATTTGGGCCTGAAGCGCTTGTATACAAAATCAAAGGCAAGATGTTTGCCATCATTGCAGAGAGAAACGGTCGGGAGTATGTCAGCGTAAAAGTAAAACCAGAAGATGGAGAAGTCTTAACGTCGCAGTTTACGGACATTATCCCGGGTTATCACTTAAATAAGCGTCATTGGATAACGGTTTATTTTAACGGTGATGTCGAGGATGGGTTGATTCAAGACTTGTGTGAACGCTCTTATGCTCTTGTCGTTGCCAAGCTGCCGAAAGCACAACGAGCGTTGCTTGGTGAGTAATCGGCAACGCACTGGCCTCTGTTGTTTTGTCGCTCGTTGCTCGTAGTCTTTACGGAAAAATTCGCACCTTTTTCATCCTCGGGCTATATAAGAATAAGAAGGTGGAAAAGATAAGAATAAGAAGGTGGAAAAGGGGAATGATATGCGAGCATTATCTGAATGGCTAAAAGAATACGGGGAGAGTCACCAAAACCCTATCAACCAAAAGATTCACACAATCGCAGTTCCAGGTATCTACCTTTCTGTGGTTGGACTTATTTGGTCGATTCCCCAGATTTCATTATTAGGCTTCGAACTTAATTGGGTTTGGGTAGCGGTGATCCCCACTTGGGTTTTCTATTTTCGTTTGTCTCTGAGTGTATTCATGATGATGATCGGCTACACATTAGCGTGCATTGGCCTTATTTGGTCTCTAGAGGTATTGATGTTGCCCGTTCTGCATATTTCTATGCTCTTGTTTGGTGTATTGTGGATATTGCAATTTATCGGTCACAAGATTGAAGGTAAAAAACCGTCGTTTTTTGAGGATTTACAGTTTCTACTCATCGGCCCGATTTGGGTGTTCAGAAAACACTAGCGATAAGCAAAATCAGGCATCATCCGAATGACACAAGACATACTTATTGCCACGACAAGCATTCACTTTAGATACGCACTATGATTAAAGAGGTGCCAACGCACTTTACGCTATCGAGATGCTTAAACTTACGGCAAGTTTACTTTAGGGGGATGAATGTACGATCGACAATATAAGTATGCCTATTGGAGAGAAGAGCGTAAAAAAGGCAAATGGCACTATATATTAAAGTCCTTCTTTATGATTTGTTGTGCATTACTGCTC
>NZ_WXWS01000639.1:0-8317 GCF_009904715.1 Vibrio sp. V42_P2S4T144
TTATTTGATAATATAAAAAATATTTAATAACTGGTTTTGTTGTAAATTTACTACAAATTGAGATTAAAGTTTAAACTGGTTAACGCAACTATCTGTATTTAGGTAGCAATACTGAAAGTCTAAAGTGATTAAATGACAAACATGAAAAACAAGCTTGGGAATAAACTCATTGGTGCACATGTCTCTGCTGCTGGTGGGGTCGATCAAGCTCCGTTGAGAGCTCGTGAAATTGGCGCGAATGCATTCGCACTATTTACAAAAAACCAACGCCAGTGGGTGGCGAAGCCTTTAGAAGCAAAAACCATCAGTGCGTTTAAAGCGAACTGTAAAATGCTGGGTTTCGGAGCAGAACATATTCTTCCCCATGATTCTTATCTGATTAACTTGGGTGCGCCGGAAGAAGAAAAGCTGAATAAATCCCGCGCGGCATTTATTGATGAAATGGAGCGTTGTAATCAGTTGGGGCTGACTTTGCTTAACTTCCATCCGGGTAGTCACCTAAAGAAAGTCTCTGAACAGGAGTGCCTCGCGACGATCGCCGAGTCGATCAATCTTGCGCATAAAGCGGTGCCGAATGTGATCGCTGTTATCGAGAATACGGCAGGTCAAGGCACTAACTTAGGCTGGAAGTTTGAGCACCTTGCTGAAATCATCGAGCAAGTGGAAGATAAAGATCGTGTCGGCGTTTGTATTGATACCTGCCATACCTTTACGGCTGGTTATGACTTACGTACAAAAGAAGATTGCGAGCGCACCTTTGCAGAGTTCGACCGTATCGTAGGTATGCACTATTTAAGAGCAATGCATCTAAATGATTCAAAAGTAGAGTTTGCCAGCAAAGTGGATCGCCACCATTCTTTAGGTAAAGGAGAGATCGGGTGGGATTGTTTCGAGTACATTGCGAAAGACTCTCGTTTTGATGGTATCCCTCTGATTTTAGAAACAATTGATCCGGACATCTGGCAGCAAGAGATCAACGCACTGCGCCAGTTTCATTTAGCCGCTATTAACAACCAATAATGTAATCGCAAAGTTGGCACCTTTCTTTCTTAGTCGTTTAAGTCAATTTGAATTAAGAAAGAAGGATGCCACTATGTCTCGACCACTCTCTTTTGCTCCCTATGCTTACAGTCGCCGCGTATTGCGTCTGCCGATGCCTAATCGCCATATTACTGGGCAAGGTCATTTTAGAACGCCGCAGAAGCATTAGCCTTTTATTACTGTTCTCAAGTTCGTGGTAAGTTTTTGTTTGTTTGGGTTTCGCTCGTTAGAATAGAAGCAAAATTTAGGACAGGAACTTTCCATGAATCAGTCACCCACTTGGCACGATGTGATCGGCGAAGAGAAAAAGCAGAGCTACTTTGTAGACACGTTGAATTTTGTTGAAGCAGAACGAGCAGCAGGCAAAGCGATTTATCCGCCAGCAAAAGATGTTTTTAACGCATTTCGTTTCACGGAGTTTAACGATGTGAAAGTGGTGATCTTAGGACAAGACCCATACCACGGTCCAAATCAGGCGCATGGTTTGTGCTTCTCAGTGCTTCCTGGAATCAAAACGCCACCGTCACTGGTTAATATGTATAAAGAGCTGGCGCAAGATATTGAAGGTTTCCAAATCCCTCAGCATGGTTTTTTGCAAAGCTGGGCTGAACAAGGCGTATTGTTACTCAATACGGTATTAACGGTGGAGCAAGGTAAAGCGCATTCACATTCAAAGACAGGTTGGGAAACGTTTACTGATCGAGTGATTGAAGCCATTAATCAGCATCAAGAAGGTGTAGTGTTCTTGCTGTGGGGTTCACATGCACAGAAGAAAGGTCGTTTTATCGATCGCAATAAGCACCATGTGTTAGCTGCCCCACACCCATCGCCACTTTCTGCACATCGAGGCTTTTTCGGTTGTAAGCATTTCTCTCAAGCAAACCAGTTGCTTACATCACAAGAAAAAGCACCAATTAACTGGCATTTGCCATTAACGGTATAAATGAAGAGACAGCGATCATGGATGGTATGATCGCTGTTTTTTTGAGCACGCTCGAGGCTGATAGTAAATTTCTCATGTACACTTACTAAAAGTAGGTGTTAAGGAGAGACGCTATGATGATCGAAAGAATTCGACGCGAACATGGTTATATGGTTCGTCTGTTGGCGATACTGCGCCATAAGCTTAATGAGATAAAAAAAGAACGTGTAATCAACTATGCGTTAGTAAGCGAGATTGTTGATTACCTCTCTAATCATTCGGAGAAAGTACACCACCCGAAAGAAGATATCCTCTATCACCACTTTCTTGAACACTATGGTAAGCAACAAACCATGGAAAATTTAGAGAAAGAACATCTAGAGTTAGCGAGTAAAACCAGAGAGTTTTCATCCGTGATAGAGATGATCCTTCAGGATGCCGTTGTGCCACAAGACATGTTTGTCGCTCACCTAGAAGATTTCATAGAATCGCAAAGGCACCACTTGGAGCTAGAAGAGCGAAAAATTTTGCCTCTCATTGAAGAGTTATTTACCACAGAAGATTGGCAGCATGTCGAGAGCTTATGGAGCGTCAGTGAGGATGACCCTGTGTTTGGTGACACGATTGCTGATCGTTATAAGCAGTTGGCCGAACGTGTTCGTCAAAGTGATACTGAATATGTTTAAGACTGAATGATGAAACCTGAGCGAGCGAAAGCCGTCTCTCGGGTTTGTGAGATACATTTCTTATTTATTGGGAATCAACCGAAAATTTAGTGTGCATATTTCTCGGCAAAAAGTACGGAAGATTCTCATTGAGTAATAATGGTATTCATACTTAAACCTTGGTACATAAACTCACGGTGTTTACGGTCACTGTAAACAAAAAACAAAAGGCACCTGTAAGGTGCCTTTTGTTTGAATTAGAGTTTAATGTCTTCCAAGTTATAATCGGTACAGACATCAAGTTCGCGCAGCTCTTTAAGCAAATTGCGTCTGTCGTTCATCTCTTCTATTTCACGCCACTTTCGCTTTACTGGTTTGGCACGAGATTTGGTTGTTGAGGTAGTATCCAGATTAAAAATGTCATCTAGTTGAAAGCCTTCCATAAGCCACCTTTACCTTTCTTAAGCTAAACTGTTGTAACCAGTCCTTGTGGAGTTTTTTTAGTACCACAATAACCGTGAGAATAACCATGATATATTTCGCATTTGTGTCGGTAGCATGACATTTTCGTGCAAAAATATTCTCAAAATCACACTTTTTATTGCAACGATGTGGATAAAAAATGCACAAACGATCTCAAGAAAACGATTAAATAGAGAGATTTTCTATGTTAATTCGATTTGATGAATGGGTGCACTGCGCAAAGGTTAAAGTTGCATAAAATCAGTTTGATGAAATAGTGTTCAATTAGATGGTAAGTCACTAGCGTAAATTTATGTAACACCTTGTGAATACTAGCTTGTTCTTGTTTATACGGTTTACCATTCCATTTAATGAAGAATAATTATTTATGTTGGTGTTTGGTAATTGAAATGTTGCGCAGTTTGAGTGTTAAGTCTTCTATTTATGTTATTTTTTGGTGACTTTATAGTGAAAAATAACAATGTTATTCTTATTGTTGCATATTGATTTTTGCGCTCCTAGGTTGCATTATCCGCCCGTCAAAAAATACGCTAGTACGTAAAATGGATGCATGAAGCGACGTTTACGATTCTAGATTGCCCATAAACATTACTTAAAAAGCTAAGCACACTTTGACACTTAGCAGGCAATTTGGTGGATGGCTAGGACGCATAGACTGGCGCAACTCACTTTGAGGTACACATGACAGACTTAATCAATTTGATGAACGATCTCCTCTGGGGCTCGATTCTGGTTTATCTTCTTGTTGGTGTTGGTATTTACTTCACCGTTCGATTAGGGTTCATTCAGTTCCGCCATTTCGGCCACATGTTCTCTGTTCTTAAGAACAGCCGTAAAGCAGACAAAGCTGGTATTTCCTCTTTCCAAGCGCTTTGTACTAGTCTTGCTGCACGTGTTGGTACAGGTAACATGGCGGGCGTTGCAGTTGCATTGACTGCGGGTGGTCCTGGTGCGATCTTCTGGATGTGGCTGATTGCAATGCTTGGTATGGCAACATCGTTTGCTGAGAGCACACTGGCGCAGCTATACAAAACCAAAGATGATGATGGCAACTACCGTGGTGGCCCTGCCTACTACATGGAAAAAGGCCTGGGCATGCGTTGGATGGGCGTGTTGTTCTCAGTTTTCCTAATCATCGCTTTTGGTTTGGTATTCAACGCAGTACAAGCTAACTCAATTGCCAATGCAATGAGCAACGCATTTGGTTGGAATAACCTGTATGTCGGTATTGCCGTTGTTTTACTGTCTGCAATTGTTATTTTCGGTGGCATCAAGCGTATCGCAAGAGTTGCTGAGATGATCGTTCCGATCATGGCACTACTTTATCTAGCCCTAGCGTTGTTCATCATGTTCTCTAACCTAGAGAAATTACCTGATGTATTGATGCTTATCTTTAAGAGTGCATTTGGTCTGCAAGAAGCAGCAGCAGGTGGTCTTGGCTACGCAATTGCACAGGCAATGATTAACGGTATCAAGCGCGGTCTATTCTCGAATGAAGCAGGTATGGGTTCTGCACCTAACGCGGCAGCTTCAGCAACACCTTACCCACCACACCCAGCGTCTCAAGGTTACGTACAGATGCTAGGCGTGTTCATGGACACGATCGTTATCTGTTCTGCAACAGTGGCTATCATCCTGATGTCTGGTGAGTATGTCGGTCAAGCAACAGAAGTGACGGGTATCGAGCTAACTCAGCGTGCATTGAGCTCACAAGTTGGCGATTGGGGCGGCATCTTTGTTGCTGTGGCAATCTTCTTCTTTGCGTTTACTTCAATCATTGCAAACTACTCGTATGCTGAAACGAACTTAATCTTCCTAGAGCACAATCATAAAGCGGGCTTAAGCATTTTCCGCGTTATTGTTCTTGGTATGGTGATGTTTGGTGCACTAGCTTCGTTACCAGTCGTATGGTCGCTTGCTGATGTCTCTATGGGTCTGATGGCGATAGTCAACTTGGTGGCGATCATCTTGCTATCTGGCATCGTGATTAAACTGGCCAAAGATTACAATCGCCAGCTTGGTGAAGGCAAAGTGCCAACATTTGATGCGAATGATTTCCCAGAGCTGAAATCTCAGCTTGAAGAAGGCATTTGGTACAACGATAAAAAAGACTAAGTGAGCTATCACTCATAGTTGAAAGCTATTAGTATGATGTAAAAAGCCATGCAGACAATGCATGGCTTTTTTTGTACCCTATTAAAAACAAAATTAGAGAAGGGAAAGTCATGCTTATCGTAGTTTCTCCAGCGAAGACTCTTGATTACGAGTCTCCGTTAGCGACAGAAAAATTTACTCAACCTGAGTTGGTCGAATACTCAAAAGAGCTTATCGATGTTTGCCGCAAACTGACTCCTGCTGATGTTGCCTCTTTAATGAAAGTGAGCGACAAGATTGCCGATTTAAATGTGGGCCGATTCCAAGAGTGGAGTGAAACGTTTACCACTGAAAACTCACGACAAGCCATTCTTGCATTTAAAGGTGACGTTTACACAGGGCTAGACGCCGAAAGTTTATCTGAAGCGGACTTCGAATATGCTCAAGATCATCTGCGTATGCTATCGGGTCTTTATGGTTTACTAAAACCACTTGATTTGATGCAGCCATACCGCCTTGAAATGGGTACCAAGCTTGCAAACGACAAGGGTACGAACTTGTACCAGTTTTGGGGCAATGTTATTACGGACAAGCTTAACGAAGCGATTTCTGCTCAAGGCGATAATGTCCTTATCAACCTTGCATCAAATGAATACTTTAAAGCGGTTAAGCCAAAGAATTTAGATGCGCAAGTGATCACGCCAGTATTCAAAGATTGTAAGAATGGTCAATACAAGGTCATCAGTTTTTACGCGAAGAAAGCGCGCGGTATGATGGCGCGTTACATCATTGAAAACCGTGTTGAGAGCGTGGCAGACCTGACTAAGTTTGATACGGCGGGTTACTACTTTGTGGAAGATGAATCGACGCCAACAGAGTTAGTATTTAAACGCGAAGAGCAAAAATAAAGCTGATTGAGACGTAGTTTACGTTAATCTCTATCAGCACAAACGAAAAAGGGTTGGCATTGCCAACCCTTTGTTATTTTTTAGCTTGAGCTACTTCGCCCCAACAAGGTTACTTCTTCTTAGCGGTTTTCTTTTTCGCTACTTTTTTCTTGTCGTCTTTTTTCTTTTTCTTCTTAAACACAGGCTTTTTGTGTTTAGGACGCATCTCTTTCACGAAACGCTCTTTGATGTCTTCCTTCACGTAGCGCGCAACGCGATCCATCATTGGTTGGTCGTGTGCTTCTACGATTGAGATAGCGTTACCTTTTTTACCCGCGCGAGCCGTACGGCCGATACGGTGAAGGTAAACATCAGCCGTGCGCGGCATGTCGTAGTTGATAACGTGTGATACATCCGGAAGATCGATACCACGCGCAGCAACGTCCGTCGCGAGCAGAACGTTCACAGTTCCATCGCGGAAGCGAGAAATTGCATTGTTACGACGATCTTGCGGCATTTCACCTTGAATCCAAGAACATGGAATCTGTGCACTTTCAAGCTGCGCTCGTAGCTCAGCCAAACGCTCACGAGTCTTTAAAAAGACGATAGTGCGCTCAGCTTGCTGAGTAATAATGTGTTTTAGTAATTCTAGTTTGTGTTCAGCATCATCAGCTCGGTGATACCACTGAGCAATTTTCTTACGCTCACGCAGAGGTGATTTTGCATCGATCTCTGCTGGATCATTCAACAGATCAGCGGTAAAGCCTTCTACGCCTTTCCCTTCTAACGTTGCTGAGAACAGAAGGGTTTGCTTACGCCAGCGACATTCGTTAGATAGGCGATCGACAGTAGGAGCAAAACCCATATCTAGCATACGGTCTGCTTCATCAAGGATTAACCATTCGATTGCACGACAATCAAAACGTTCTGCATCAATGTATTCTTTTAAACGGCCAGGTGTCGCAACCACAATGTCTTGTGTTGTTGCAAGGATGTCGGCGTGCTCTTGGTACTGAACACCACCAGTGATGGTGAAAATGTTGAGTTTGGTATTTTTTGCCAAAGCACGTGCTTGATCGGCAATTTGCATCGCCAGTTCGCGAGTAGGCGTTAGGATCAAAATACGCGCAGGCCCAGGCTTACGACGAGGGAAGTCTTGCAAGTATTGCAATGCTGGCAGGACGAAGGCGGCCGTTTTACCAGTTCCTGTTGGCGCTGACGCTAGAATGTCACGACCGTCCAACGCTTGTGGAATCGCTTCTGCCTGAATTTTTGTTGGGCGTTCGTAACCCATCTCTTCAATGGCTTCAAGTAGGTTTTGGTCTAGATCAAGTTCAGCAAAGGTTCTGATCACAATGAGTTCTCCACAAGCAAAGCTTGGTTAATGGTTCGCCACAACAGCATAGAATACAAAAAGGTCGCACATTATAAAGTGATTGGTGATAAGGATCACATGTTATTTCACATCTTAAGATAAAACTCGCGAGTTAACTGGATGAAATCATCACTATAGCGGTCATTTGAACGGATAATTAAATGTGACGTTTGCGAATCGCAAGGTCGTTTTGACAGTTCAAATAACAATCGGTGTACTGGTTTCTTTTCTGATGGTTGCACACGACAGATCCTCGATAGATACCAACCTTGGTTTAATGCTAGCTCAATGAACTGCTCGCCTTCGGTGATTGGCAACACAAAACTAGCTCTCCCTTCGTCATCAAGCAAATGATAGCAACGCTGTAGCAATGCGTTATGGCCTAGCGTATCAGTGTGCCTCGCGGTTGCACGTTGACTGTGTTTCGATTGCTCGCCGCTGTTGAAGTAGGGCGGGTTACAAATGATGCGTTGGAATGGATGTGTCGGCGTAAAGTGCAGTATGTCGGTGTGGTGCACACTTACACGATCTGACCAAGGAGACTGGGCCATATTTTTTTGCGCGGCAGCAACGGCTGTTAATTCGATATCGACCGCGGTTATTTGAGCTTCTGTAAAGCGTTGAGCACACATCAGGGCAAGCAGGCCAGTGCCAGTGCCAATATCGAGAATTTTAGCGTCGTTAGGGCTTTGAATCCAAGCACCAAGCATTACCCCATCTGTGCTGACTGGCATACCACTCTCGCCGCCCTCAATACAAAATTGCTTAAAATTGAAGCCTTTAGTTTTCAGTTTTTTGTTCTTCATGATTGTTTTATATTTGCTCAATAATTAAGTGGATTACTCTATTG
>NZ_WXWS01000638.1:0-8277 GCF_009904715.1 Vibrio sp. V42_P2S4T144
GTATTAGTGTGGCTGAAAGCACAAGCAGATGAACTAAAAATAAGTCCAAGCAAAGAAATGTTACGCAGCATTTTTAATCGAAGCATATTTTTTGTAAGCCTTTTCTAATTTGACGTCGTATTGATTTTTCTGATACTCAGAACCATTGTAACCACGAGCAAAGGCAGCCCAATTTTTATCTCTTATATGCTCACCTAAGCCAGACTTTTGGATAAACGTAACAAAAGCCTCAAGTTGTTTCTTCTCCGACTCGAATACAGCTTTAACAAAGGATTCAGCGGTAACATGACCAGCTAACTTGAAATTAAAGCCCATAATTTGGAAACGTCCCCAAGATGCGGAGCGGATTGCTGCATTTGAATTCAGTTCAATCGCTTTATTTAGACGTACGTATTCTGAGATACCACCAACATAAAGACTTCGATTCCAATGCCGACTTGAAATACTTGGATGACTGTTATCGTAGGCTCTTGAAGTGAGTCTCGAAAATATATGAGCCTCAAACAAAATCTTTGGCTTACCATTGCTAAAGTAGGCTTCTCCTCGGCTCTCAACTTCCGCTACAGCTTTAATAGCAGCGACTTCGCATCCAAGAGTTTCAGCTACTTTGCGATAATCCAAGTCCGTCAACGCATCTCTTGAGCCAACCAAAGGTAACGTATATGCCACCGCGGTCTCAGGTGTTCGTTTTAAATAATCATTCAGCTTACGATGGCTTCTTCCATTCACATCTATCCTTCCATCTGGACGAGCCATCCCAACAAGGTTTTTCTGAAAAGCTTTAATTGCGCCGACAGTTTTGGAGTTTTCCGGTCTAGAGCCTAGTTTCCCATCCACTTTAAGTTCCTTTACTCCCTTTAAAGAACCAAGCAATTGGTTAATAGACCTTTGTACCGTACGAATGTCACCATCCACATTTTTACCACCCAAGCCAACAGAGCCGCTTATTCTTATTGAAGCCATGAAAGTACCTCCTCTTTATATTTTGGAGGAGCTTGTCATGCTCAATGAAGCTTAGAAAAATATCATTAGGGACTGGTTTTAATAATTTAGGCTAACTATGCAATACCTCATCCTACATTTACATAACAACGTATTTTCACTCGACGCAGATAACAAAAAACCCAGCACTAAGGCTGGGTTTTGGTGTTCTAGTGGTTAATGGATTAACCGATGTGCGTTGCGCCCGCCATGTACTTCTGAAGTACTGTAGGGATTGCAATGCGGCCGTCTGCTTCTTGGTTGTTTTCTAGGATAGCAACCATTGTACGACCTACAGCAAGACCAGAACCGTTTAGCGTGTGTACAAGCTCAGGTTTCTTCTCGCCTTTACGACGGAAACGCGCTTGCATACGACGAGCTTGGAAATCCCACATGTTAGAACATGAAGAGATCTCACGGTAAGTTTCTTGAGCAGGAACCCAAACTTCTAGGTCGTAAGTCTTACGAGCGCCAAAGCCCATGTCACCTGTACATAGAACCACTTTACGGTAAGGAAGCTCAAGAAGTTGTAGAACTTTCTCAGCGTGACCTGTTAGCTCTTCTAGTGCGTTCATTGAATCTTCTGGCTTAGTGATTTGTACTAGCTCAACTTTGTCGAACTGGTGCATACGAATCAGACCACGAGTGTCACGACCGTAAGAACCCGCTTCTGAACGGAAACATGGCGTGTGAGCTGTCATCTTAATTGGTAGATCCGCTTCGTCAGAAATCGTGTCACGAACTAGGTTCGTTACAGGTACTTCTGCAGTAGGGATTAGAGACAGTTTACGTGGCTCTTCGTCGTTTACCTTTTCTGCTAGCGGCTCAGTGTGGAAAAGATCTTTACCAAACTTAGGAAGCTGACCAGTACCGAATAGGCTGTCAGAATTTACTAGGTAAGGTACGTACATTTCTGTGTAGCCGTGCTCTTCAGTGTGAAGATCCAGCATAAACTGAGCGATTGCACGGTGTAGGCGAGCGAATTGGCCTTTCATCACGATGAAACGTGCGCCAGTGATCTTAACTGCGCTTGCGAAGTCTAGACCGTCGCCCATTTCGCCTAGGTCAACGTGATCTTTCAGTTCGAAGTCGTAAGACTTTGGCTCACCCCAACGAGAGATTTCAACGTTGTCGTTTTCATCTTTGCCATCTGGCACTTCGTCTGCTGGGATGTTTGGTACAGAAAGCGTGAACTCGTCTAGTTGAGCCATTACTTGCTCAAGTTCAACTTTCTTCGCATCAAGATCGCTACCTAGCGTACCGATTTGTTTCTTGATCTCTTCTGCGCCTTCTTTGTCGCCAGCCGCCATTTTTTGGCCGATTTGCTTGGAGATGGAGTTACGCGTGGATTGTAAATTTTCTACTTCTACTTGAATGGACTTACGTTGTTCTTCAAGTTTACGAATAGTATCTACGTCTAGCTTAAAGCCACGACGCGCCAGTTTAGCAGCTGTTTCATCCAGCTCTGTACGAAGTAATTTAGAATCCAGCATTGTTAATCCTATGCTTTTTGTTGTGAAATCACGCGCACTTTCCAAGCGTACGCGTTAAAAAAATTTACTAAACAAATGTATCCAAAAACGCCTACTTTTCATAGCGCTTTTGTGGGCTATTTGCGTCTAAAGTAGCCAAGTAATCTAACTTTTCGCCGATTTTGGTCTCCAGACCACGATTTGTCGGCTGATAGTACCTACGATCGCCCATTTCAGGCGGCAAATATTGCTCACCTGCTGCGTAAGCACCAGGCTCATCGTGAGCATAACGATACTCAGCCCCATAACCCATGTCTTTCATCAAACTGGTTGGCGCATTTCGAAGGTGATGCGGCACTTCATATTCAGGTAAGTTATGAGCGTCCGTTAGCGCTTGTTTCCAAGCAACGTAAACGGCATTACTCTTTGGAGCGCACGCGAGATAAACAATAGCTTGAGCAATCGCACGTTCACCTTCTGCTGGACCAACGCGTGTAAAACAGTCCCACGCGGAGAGTGCCACTTGCATGGCTCTAGGGTCCGCATTGCCGACATCTTCCGATGCTATCGCAAGTAATCGACGGGCAATATAAAGAGGATCACAACCCGCAGCAATCATACGTGCAGCCCAGTAAAGCGCCGCATCTGGGTTAGAGCCACGAATGGATTTGTGGACCGCAGAGATTAAGTCATACCAGATATCACCTTTGTTATCGAAGCGAGAGACTTTCTCCCCTGCCACTTCAGCCAGCAACTTAAGCGTGATCTCTTTTTCACCTTGCGCATTATCTTCTACCATGTCGTAGAGCAGCTCAAGATAATTGAGAGACATGCGAGCATCACCGTTGACCAGTTCTGCTAGGCGGTCTAATACGTTATCAGCGAAATGTGCGGGTGTATTGCCCAAGCCACGCTCTTTGTCACTGATCGCTTGATTCAGCGCCAGTGAGATTTCATCTTTATCGAGAGACGTTAGCTTGTAGACACGTGCACGTGACAGCAATGCGTTGTTTAACTCAAACGATGGGTTTTCTGTCGTCGCACCAATAAAGGTAACCGTGCCATCTTCGATATGCGGTAAAAACGCGTCTTGTTGAGATTTGTTGAAGCGATGCACCTCATCCACAAATAAGATGGTGCGGCGACCCGCCATTTTGTTCTCACGTGCTTTCTCGATTGCAGCACGGATTTCTTTCACACCAGACGTTACGGCAGACACACGCTCTACTTCAGCATTGGCGTAGTTTGCAGCCACTTCCGCTAATGTCGTTTTGCCTGTGCCTGGTGGTCCCCAAAGGATCATAGAGTGAATGTGACCCGCCTCTAGCGCACGGCGCAGTGGCTTACCAGGGCCTAAAATGTGCTGCTGTCCAATGTATTGCTCGATTGTTTCCGGTCTCATACGAGCAGCAAGGGGACGAAAATCTTCGTCCCCCGAGAAATCTAATGTGTAATTACTCACTACCAATTAATTCCTTTGGTCATCCACATCCACACCTTTTGGAATTGTGAATGTGAATCTGTCTGCTTTTGGTTTACCCAGCTTCACGTTGTTAAAGGTGAACAAACCTTTTTGACCGTCTTGCTCAACCACGTTGAAGCCTTTCACGACACCTTTGGCATCAATATTAATCTGGAATTGACCTTGTGTGGAGTCTACTGCAGTAGGAATGAGAGTGAACTGGTCACCTTTTTGAGATATTTTGTAGTTATTCCAATCACTTGCTCGGTTACGCGTTAGCAAAACAAATGGCGTTTGCTCTGTTGCTTGCTCTTGCCAGTAGATGCTCACTTGCTCGATGAATGGGCTGTAGTACCACAATGTCTTACCGTCAGAGACCAATAGGTTCTCATCAGGGAATGTTGTACTCCAACGGAACAGGCTTGGCCGAGCGATTTCAACCGTACCTTCTCCTTCCATAACCGTTTCGCCTTCAGGGCTGATAACCTGCTGAGAGAAATCCGCACTAAAGCCATCATTCATAGAAAGGCGTTTGTTTAATTCATCTTTAGGAGATGCTGCGTGTGCAGTAGAAAAGAGGGAAAAGCTTAAAACAAGCGCAGAGAAAAGTTTCGCTGAAAATAGTTTTTTCATTCAGATACCTATTATTAGAACCACTCACCTCAGTTGGACTGAGGTGAGTAAAACAAGTTCATTAATCTTTTGGTGGCGCAGGTGCCAGTACTTCACGGTTACCGTTATGACCCGGAGCACTTACGATGCCCTGCGCTTCAAGCTGCTCTACAATACGGGCGGCACGGTTGTAACCTATCTTAAATCGGCGCTGAACACCGGAAACCGAACCTCGACGTGATTGAACCACGTGCTCAACAACTTGATCGAAGAGCGGGTCTACATCTTCATCCGCTTCCATTTGCTCACCTGGCAATAGACTTTCTGGAGTTTGATCTCCACTGATGATCTCTTCAATATAGTTCGGTTTACCACGCGCTTTCCAGTTGTTTACAACAGCATGAACATCATCATCTGATGCAAATGCACCGTGAACACGAGTTGTATGACTAGATCCCGGCGGTAGATACAACATATCACCCATACCAAGTAGTGATTCTGCGCCGCCTTGATCTAGGATTGTACGAGAGTCCGTTTTAGTCGATACCGTAAACGCAACACGAGTTGGAATGTTCGCTTTAATTAGACCGGTAATAACATCAACCGATGGACGCTGAGTCGCAAGAATTAAGTGAATACCTGCCGCGCGCGCTTTTTGCGCCAAGCGAGCAATCAGTTCTTCAACTTTCTTACCTACCACCATCATCAGGTCAGCAAATTCGTCAACAACAACGACAATGTAAGGCAGCTTTTCTAGCAATGGCGGTTCAGTATCCATGCTGTCGCCTTCCTGCCAGAACGGGTCATGGATTGGGTGGCCCGCTTCTGCTGCCATCTTCAATTTTTCGTTGAAGCCCTTCACATTACGTACACCTAATGCCGACATCAATTTGTAACGACGTTCCATCTCGCCCACACACCAACGTAGAGCGTTTGATGCGTCTTTCATATCAGTCACAACTTCAGAAAGAAGATGAGGGATACCTTCATAAATAGAAAGCTCTAGCATTTTCGGGTCAATCATGATGAAGCGTACATCTTCTGGACCTGCTTTATACAGCATGCTCAAAATCATCACGTTCACACCCACCGACTTACCAGAACCTGTTGTACCTGCTACTAGCACGTGAGGCATCTTCGCAAGATCGGCCACCACAGCTTCACCCGCAATGTCTTGACCTAACACAACCGTTGTTGGTGACGTTGCTTGCTCAAACTGAGGGCTACTGATGACATCAGATAAATAGACCGTCTGACGACTCATGTTTGGCAGTTCCAAACCGATGTAAGGCTTGCCAGGGATTACTTCCACGACACGTACCGCCATCGCAGACAATGCACGCGCTAAGTCAGTTGAAAGACCAGAAATACGACTTACTTTCACCCCCGGCGCCAAATCAAGCTCAAAACGAGTGATCACTGGGCCAGGATAAATACCAACCACATCGGCTTTGATTTTGTAGTCAGCGAGTTTGCTCTCTACCAATCGAGCGACCTGCTCTAACGCATCACGGTCGATAAAGTTTTCACGTTTTTCTGGATGATAAAGCAACTCGAGCGTTGGGAGTGGCTCTTCCGGAACTGGCAAGTTTTCTTCTTTCTGTACCAAAAATGGGTTCTGTGTTGCAGCGACTTTGGCTTGCGCATTGGAAACCATATCTTGGAATGCGGTAACGTCTTGGTCGTTGTCTTGGACCTCTTCTACCTCCACTTTTTGAGGTGCAGGTTCAAATGTTGTTGAAGGTGTTGCAACTTGCTGATGAGGCGTTGTTGGCTGTACTTGCTGCGCAGGCTGAGACTCCACTTCGTCTTCATCATCTAACACATCAAAGTCAGAGATCGTAGGCTCAATATGTTGGCTCGACTCTGTTTGCGCCGTGATGCTATCTAATACAGCAGAATCAATTGCAGGCTCTTCATGTACAGGATGCTCAATACTTGGCTGCTGTACTTGCTCTGCTTCAAATTGTTCGTACTCCGCATAATCTGGTTCAACACTGATCGGTTCTTCTGTAGCTGTATGTGGCTCTACATAGGAAGAGTAAGTGTCTGCAAATGATGGGGCTGCCTGTTCTTCAGTTCCCCAGTCATCTGCTTGTTGCGCCGCTGCTTCAAGCTCTTCTATCGTAACATTCAGTTGCTTGGTGCGTTCCAAGAGCGGATCAACGTTATCCGTGTTAACCGTATGGATAGGTTGTGTTTGAGGCTCAGGTTCAGCATAAACTGGCGCAGCATTAACCGTAGCCTTGCGTTGTGGTGGCGTCGGTTCTACCATCGCCTGTTCCGCAGGCTTATCAGGTTTAGCTTGCGGCATATAAATAGGATACTCATGCGTTGGCGCCGATTCTTTCGGTTCATCGACATCGTACGCCGTTAAATGAGGAAGCGGCTCATCATCAATTTCATGGTCTACATTATGTTTAGGCGTAGAGACTTTATCTTCTACAAACTCATCAAGCTGAGGTTCTAAAACTTCCTGCTCTGAACCTCTTGCCTTATTTGCAAGCGCGGCAATTAGTGCTAATGCACGATCACCAAGCCATTCCACGATGTTAAGCCATGAGATGCCAGTGAAGAGCGTAAAGCCCGCTCCCCACAAGAACAGCAATACCAATGTGGTACCGAGTACATTCAATGTAGGTAAAGCGAGGCTAGACAACACATCCCCGACCACACCTCCGGATGAAAAATACCAAATGTCATCAAAATTAATATCGGCAAGACCGCAACTGGTCATAATAAGGACGACCAGACCGAGCAGCCTTGTACCCCATAGCATGAAATCAATTGGCTCATCTTCTCCTCGTTTACGGCAAATCACCCATGCAGCCGCCGCTAGCAAGAAAGGGATTGGGTAAGCGAGAGAGCCAAATGTGAAGAATAGAGTATCGGCTAGCCAAGCGCCGAAAAGGCCACCAGCATTATCGATATCCCCTCCCCATGCGGTTTGGGACCAAGAAGGATCGGCCGGACTGAAGGTAAATAGTGCAACCGCAAGCAATACCGAGCTAAGAACGCCAACGATAAAGCAGCACTCTTTTAAGCGTTGGAAGCCATTTAAGCGTGAAGACTGGGGCTCTTCACTGGTTTTGATAATGGTTTCGACTTTCTTTGCGTTCTCTTTGAACATAAATCAACTTGAATATGGAAATGAAATAGGAAATTGCAAAACATTCCGAGCGGCATCAAGCCGCTCGGTAAATTAAAAATTTAACCATATCAAGGAGAAAAACCCAATTACTCTCTGGCGAAAGCGGAAGCATATACCGCTTTCTTTGCAAGAAATTAACGAGTTTTGATCACAAGCTGGTTAGATTGTTTCACTTCTTCCATAACAACGTATGTGCGAGTGTCATTTACGCCAGGTAGACGTAGTAACGTATCGCCCAATAGTCGGCGGTAAGCACCCATATCTGATACACGGGTTTTAAGAAGATAGTCAAAGTCACCTGAAACAAGATGACACTCTTGTATGTCGTCTAGCTTTTGAACAGCTGAGTTAAACTGCTCAAACACATCCGGCGCACCACGGTTTAGCGTAATCTCAACGAATACTAATAGTGATGCATCCAGGAACTGCGGATTCAATAATGCAGTATACCCTGTGATATAACCCTGACGCTCTAAGCGACGTACACGCTCCAAACATGGCGTTGGAGAAAGTCCCACACGTTTTGAAAGCTCAACGTTTGAAATACGACCGTCTTTCTGCAGCTCATTAAGAATGTTGCGGTCGATACGGTCTAGTTC
>NZ_WXWS01000623.1:0-8221 GCF_009904715.1 Vibrio sp. V42_P2S4T144
CTATCGTCCCAACCGCTCCTTTGATGCCATGAATGACCCGTTTTTTGTCTCGCTCAGTCGATGCGGCGTTTAAGTTTTTTATATCTGTAGACATTGATTGACTAAACACGCGCGCAATCTCTTTTGCGTCCTGAGCTTTGAACCGTTTAATCCAGCCGGGCAGCCTACCCCTCTCTTTTTCGCCAATAAATGGAATCAAAACGGTTTTTAATTGATTAAGGTCATAGGGCTTGTAGAGCACATCATCAATGCCGATATCCTGTGTACGTTCAATGGCAAGACGAGCATCTTCTGCTGTCACACCGATGATTGGAATTGCTTTAAATTCGGAGTTTTTCACGTGCCTAACAAGCTCATAGCCATCCATTTCTGGCATATGAAAATCGGTCAGCAGCAACACAACGTTTTCATCTTGGTTGATGTATTCCCATGCTTCGCGGCCGTTATTCACAATGACAGGTTCGATTCCAAGTTCATGAAGCTGCATTGCTATCACACTTTGGTTAATGGGATTATCTTCTGCGACCAGTACCGTGCCGAGAACCCAAGAAACCACTTCTTGATTTACGTCACTAAGCTTGGTTTCTTGCTGCGTTTGGCTGAGCAAATTGAACAATGTATCTGGATATTGAATCTCTCTTAGCGTAAGACTGCCAAGTACCCTTTGTTCGTCACGCAGCATTAGGCCATTAAAACTGGCATCGCTGTCGTGTATAGGGTGAAGGTTCGCCACCATTGTTTTTAACGTCGCTGGACGCATTTTCCACGCGTCACACCACTGGCGAATATTAAGTGGTAAGCTCTCGCTATACGTCCAGTTCAAACAAACGTCTGGCTCAGAGTCGCAATGCTCAATTGGCAGTCTGACAGTAATCGTCGTGCCCAAGCCAAATTGTGAATCGATGCAGAGCACGCCGCCCATGCAGTCGATCAATCGGTCAACAATGCTTAGCCCCAATCCAGTACCGCCATATTTACGCGTAATAGTGTCATCCGCTTGAACAAAAGGATTGAGAATGCCTTCGAGTTGGTCATCCGTCATGCCGATACCTGAATCCGCCACTTTCAAAATAAGCTGCTTTTCATGAAGAATGACACTGATTCCAACTTCTCCTTCGGCAGTGAATTTCATCGCATTGGAGAGTAGATTGGTGGTAATTTGCACCAATCGCAGCGCGTCGATTTCAATGAAAGCATTCGAAAATGGTTTGATTGTCACTTTGTAATCCAAACCTTTCGCAAGCGCTCGTGGTTCAAAGCTTCGAAACACATCGCACAAGGTTTTAAGCAAGTCGGTCTTAACTGGGGCGACGGTTAAGTGCCCTGCCTCTAATTTTGAATAATCCAGTACTTCGTCTACTAGCGTATTCAAATGATTGAGCGAGCGTATGGCTTGGGCAATTAACTCGCGATTTGAATCTGCCGTCACTTGGCGATTTAGCAAATCGAGGATGCCGTGTGCTGCCGACAATGGCGTTCTTAATTCGTGACTCATGGTTGCCAAAAAGTTTTCGCGCGCACGTACCGCGGTTTGCGCTTCTTTTTGCGCATCGATTAACGCCTGCTCACGTTCTTTTTGCTGGGTAATATCTTGAATCACAGTCAGTACAAACTTGTTCTTACCGCTAGGAGAAGCGATGACTTTGCGTTCTCGATATACATGTTTAATATCAAGTTCACAGCCCGACGAGGCAACCTCTTCTGAAATACGCTTTCCAGCAATAACAGTGGTCAGTTCATCAAAATTATTCACTAGAGGAACGTGCGCAGAATCACTTTTCAAACTACATTGTTGGCACTGTTTACTGTTGTAGTTCGCACAATTACTCATCTCCATATGGTTATTTTCACTATGGATAAAAACCAAGCTATTGATCTCTTTGATGATGTCCATCAGCCATTGCTTTTCCGCTTCCTCATTGTCAGCATTAAATTCGGCTAACCTCACTTTAAGTCGCATGTGAGATAAGATGAAATACGCCGCAATTAACATGAGACAGAATATGAATGAACCAGCAACAACAAATGTAGCGATCTGCTCCGAGTCATAGCCATAAGTCAGTTTGAAGCTTCGGTGAGAACGCAGCAGTTTTTCGATCTCGTTAGAATCAATGGTTTCGATGATGCTGTTCAACATGTGTTGCAGTTGTGTATTGTGGTTTGCAACCGCAAATGCATTAGAGAACGTCAAAACGTCCTCCGCATTGATCACCAAGCCATTGACTTGATCTTGTGCAATCATGTTGTGAACGATGTCGTCAGGAATGTAAGCCACATCCAAAACGCCCGATTTCAAATCGGTAAGCAGCTTCTTCAAATCATCATAATGATCAACTTGGCCTTGCTGCCAAGTGCCCAAATGAACTAACCCTTGCTTTTTCAAAGTGAGCAGAATACCCGCTTCTTTCAGTGCAGATTTATCGCGCTTGCTCTGCTCCGCTTGGATAGCCACGTAATTACTGTGCATGAATGGTTTAGTGAACAACCAATCTGACTTAGGTAGCTCACCCACATAAGAGATGGGGACTATATCGGCATCAAATGCCGTTAATCCATTGGAAAGGCTCGACGTCGGTTTCACATACTTAAAGCTCAAGCCAGTACGAGACTGCAATAAGTCGATGAAGTCTGGAAAGAAACCGTCTAACTCACCCGTTTGCGAATCTCGGTAGAGAAACGGATAAGCTTCGTCACTGCTGCTGTAAGTTATCACTAGTTTGTTTTGATGATTACGTCGGTAATCTACCAATAACTTATCACTGATATGGTAAGGATTTTTCGAGGCGACGGAGCGAATGTTTTTTCCATTTTGCTCCCACTGAAGGATTTTGTTGATGTCATCGATCAGACTCTGTTTGTCCAACGAAGCGATAAAACTCACCTCTTCGTTTTTCAACCAACTGGGAATATCGACAACCCCTTTTACAATGTCATTCAAATCCAAATATTGGGTAATACCAACATAAGTGTAAATCAGCGCGTTCGCTTTACCTCGCTTAACTTCATTAAACGCCTCTAAACGTGTTTTAACGTAATGTATCTTATCGATACCGCGTTCAGTGAGGTTGTCACAATACACACTGCCCTCAACACACACCCATTTAAGATCACGCGCATCACTATCTCGGTAAGTGGCATTCCGATACCAAACAGCGATAGTGCTCGAAAAGAAAGGCATCGAAAACAAGAAACGCTTTTCTCTTGCTGCTGTTTTACTAAATCCAACCGCACCATCAATCTTCTTGCTTTCGACATCCGCAAGTAAAGACGGAATATGCTTGTAAGTCCGAAGTTCTAACTCATAATCCAAAGCTTTAGTAATGTTAGACAAATACTCAAGACTAATTCCGTACGAAGGACCAACGCTACCGTCAAACGAGTCTTTAGCTTCGTCTTGCGCAATAACACCAACGATGACCTTCGGTTTAGGACTCTGTTTGGCAGTTGAGCAAAAAGAACTCGCTAAAAAAATTAAGGCGACGGACGATACCGTAATACTTCTAAGAATACTGAGCATGACTGCTTCCTCTGAATGGAAGCTCAGACTAGTTTTTGTCAGATAAAAGTCAAACTTCGCTCAATAGCGAAATAAAAATAAAGCTTTGATATAAAATCAAAAAACCAAAATCCGTCAGAACAATCTGACAACACAATCCACCTTTGACTACACAGCGTTTGCGTTCGGTCTCTCACCCAGACGGATATTCACTGCGAGTCGGTATATATAAGAGATGTGTGCTTTTAGGTTTGCACGCCATAGCTTTTTACTTTCATCTTGAATGATTCATCATCATTCCATGATAAACTGACGTATTAACATGAAAGAAAGCTCAACTCCGCGGTTTCGAGCAGCTTGAAGTAAACACAGTTTTAGAAAATGCATTCTAGTATTGTATTACTCAAGACTCACATTGCTACTTTTACAACCGCTGGAGCATTAGAAAAATTAAGGTATTAAATTCAAATGGTTAATAACTCAATCCAGTGGTTTCCTGGCCACATGCACAAAGCACGTAAAGAGATCGAAGAAGCAATCCCTCAAGTGGATGTGATCATCGAAGTACTGGATGCTCGTATTCCTTTCAGTAGTGAAAACCCTTTGATTTCTCAAATCCGTGGTGACAAACCTGTCGTTAAAGTTTTGAACAAACGTGATTTGGCCGATCCAGAGTTAACTCAACTGTGGATTGAGCACTTGGAGCAAGAGCAACATGTAAAAGCAATGGCGATCACGACTTCTGAACCACAAGAAGTGCATCGAATCATGGAGCTTTGCCGCAAACTTGCCCCACACCGAGAAGAAATTGGTAAAAACATTCGCACCATGATCATGGGTATCCCAAACGTTGGAAAGTCGACGATCATTAACACCCTCGCAGGCCGAACAATCGCTGTAACAGGTAACCAACCCGCGGTTACACGTCGTCAACAACGTATCAACCTGCAAAATGGCATCGTATTATCTGATACTCCAGGGATTTTATGGCCAAAAGTGGAAAATCCACACAGTGGCTTCCGCCTTGCGGCTACTGGCGCGGTAAAAGATACAGCGATGGAATATGACGAAGTCGCATTCTATACCATTGAATACCTAGCAGCTCATTATGCAGACAAACTTAAAGAGCGTTATCAAATTGAAGAGCTTCCAGAATCAGATATCGAGATCATGGAAGAAATTGGTCGTCGCCGCGGTGCACTACGTGCAGGTGGACGTGTTGACTTACACAAAGTATCAGAGATCTTATTGCACGAACTTCGTCAAGGCACTTTGGGCCAAATTACATTAGAACGCCCAGAAATGATCACTCAAGAGCTGATTGAAGTCGAGATTGAAACCGCCCGTAAAGAAGAAGAGAAAGCGAAGCGTAAAGAAGAGCGTCGTAAGCGCTATTTACGTAATAAGCGATAAGCTTGTCTCTTATCTACTCATGTTTCAAGGCGCGATTTTCGCGCCTTTTTTGTTATCTAATGCGCCCATTTTTTTCACTTTTCAAACTTTATATTCCTCATCCAAAATCCCAGATATGAAGCACGAAAAAACACCGCAAAATCGCCGTATAAACTTTAAGCACAAACTAGTTTAGACCCCGGGCCCCTATAGAGTTACAGCCACCATCCAACCCTCAAATGTCGAGTTTGCAAGGGTCTGCAAACTTATGCAACCTGGTTAGTGACACTCTCCCCAAAATCCGCAATATGAATAAGTGTCAGCGCTGGCGTTTTTCCATATGAAGAAGAGATTTATTATGAGTGAAACTATACAAAGCAAACCACTTCCCTCCTTTATCGAGGAACGCCTAGATTTTTATATTCAAGATCTAATCGAACCGAATGAGAACAAAAAACACCTTGTTCTTGGTAAACGCCCACCGTGTAATGCCGTTGTCCTGCAAAGCAATGATTACCTTGCACTGTCTCATAATAAGGAGATTCAAAACGCGCATCGTGATGCGATTTCCCAGCACGATGACAACGTCGTGATGTCCGCGATTTTCTTACAAGACGATGAATCGAAACCTGTATTTGAAACGCAACTAGCCAGTTTCGTTGGTATGCCTAGTTGTCTACTTTCTCAATCTGGTTGGGCTGCGAATGTCGGTTTATTGCAGACTATTTGTGCACCGAACATACCTGTGTACATTGATTTCTTTGCACATATGTCTTTGTGGGAAGGCGCACGTATTGCCGGAGCACAAATTCATCCGTTCATGCATAACAACACCAGTCACCTAAGAAAACAGATTTCACGTCACGGTTCAGGGATCATTGTTGTGGATTCGGTTTACAGCACTATCGGGACCATCGCTCCTCTACGTGATATCTACGAAATAGCACAGGAGTTTGACTGCGGCCTGGTTGTAGATGAATCACACTCTTTAGGTACACACGGTCCACAAGGTGCGGGGATACTGCAGGGTCTTGGCTTAACTCATAAGGTAGATTTTATTACCGTTAGTCTTGCCAAGACATTTGCTTATCGTGCTGGCGCGATTTTAGGCCCAGAAAAACTGGCGAAGACGCTTCCATTTGTGGCGTACCCTGCAATATTTAGTTCTACCGTATTACCGCAAGAGATCATTCGGCTAGAGAAAACACTGGACGTCATAAGAAAATCAGATGATAAGCGAGATATTCTGTTTGAAAGAGCCAAGTCTTTAGCCGTTGGTTTAAAACGCATTGGATTTACTATTCGCAGTGAATCACAAATTATCGCATTAGAATGTGGTAACGAGAGAAACACTGAGCGAGTCCGCGACTTTCTCGAAGAGCGAAATGTTTACGGCGCAGTGTTTTGCCGCCCTGCAACTGGAAGGAACAAAAACATCATCCGTTTTTCAGTCAATGCAGACATGACAGCTGCTGAAGTTGATCATGTACTCACTGTCTGCCAACAAGCATTTGCACACCCTGACTTAGAGTTTGTGTAAGTTAGTGTGTAGATAAAACTAAAGAGCTCAACAGTTTTGCTGAGCTCTTTATTCGTGTTATTCGTTGTGAGCAACTCGCCTCAAGAAAACAAGTCGCGAATGATTAGATCCAGTTTGCGATTTTATCGAACAAACGATTTTTATCCGCCGGTTTTACGATGAAGTCAGACATACCCGAAGACCCAATTTTATCCAACGTGACAGGTGAACTATCCCCTGTATGTGCAATAATAGGTACCGACGCATAGTTTTTATCCGAGCTTCGAATTCGCCTAGACGCTTCTACACCATCCATAATTGGCATTTCGATATCCATCAGAATGAGATCAACATCTTCTTGCTCTAGTGTATCCAGAGCCTGCTGCCCGTCTTCTTTCTGAATCACTTCAAAGCCTTGCTTTTCAAGTAACATTGCCGTGAATTTACGCAAAGATTCATTATCATCCACGACCATAATTGTGCGCTTATTTGAATTATCTAACGTCACCGAGGCCGTTGGTGTCGGTACATAGCTTGAATCATATAAGAGACGCTCAATAGTTGGTTTAGTATTCAATAACCAGGCTTGCGTTTCGATCCAAATAGGTTCATATGCAGCCTTACGTGCTCTCTGAGTCGGATGATGCTCAAAAAGATAAACTATGCGTGCTTCAGTGAAAGACAAGAGAGATTCTAATCTATCCAATTGGTTTGCTCTTGGATCTAAGCTCTCAAGATCGATAAAAATCAGATCGAATTCGAACTCGTACTCTTTCTTTTTGAGTACTTGGTTGGCATCTAAAATCGTCGAGTCAAAGCCCATAAAACGGCTAATATCTGTTACTTTAGACACCAAGATATCTTGGCTAGTCACCGTTAGAATGGTTTTGAGTTTAGTCAGATCGTTTTTGATTTCAGTAACGGTATCAGATGTCGTTAGTGGGAAAGTTAACGTAAATTGAGACCACTCCCCTAACTGAGATTGACACTCAATGTTCCCCCCAAATGAACGCATGACTTTTTTACAAAACGGTAGACCCAAACCATAACTTCCTGATTTGCCAGTGGTGTAAAAGTCTTGAAAGATATTGCGTAGAACATCAGGAGCAATGCCAGCACCATTATCGGTTACAACAATTTGATTAAAGCGTTCTGAACTTATCATGGATACATGTATGTGAAAATCTTCAGATTTACGGTGATGGAAGGCATTCTTGAAGAGGTTATACATAACGTATTTAAGCAGCGTATCACTACCTAGAAACTCAAACTCACTTCTCGCATCCAGCGATATGGCAAATCGATCAGTGGCACGTTTATAACTGAAGCTTTCAATTGCCTGTTCAACGACCGAGTGAACTGAATATTTTTTGAAGCTAGAACGAGAAACTCGATTTTCATCAATCGAAGTTAGCAATAAATCGATGGTTTCATTACCCGATTGGATAATGTTCATTGCATCCTGACTCACTTCACGTAATAAGGTGACATCCTCTACACTCATGACGTACTGCTCTTTTCCTGCCTCTTTCATGTTGGGCAAGATCGACTGGATAACATCTATTGAAGTGCAAAGCCCACTCAACGGGTTACGCATTTCATGTGCGATCCCTGCCCCGAATGATTTTGCCAACGAGACTTTCGCTTCATGTTCAACTTGGTTACGAAAATAGAACAAATTACCGAAGACATAAATAAACAGAAAGATTGGCACATGAGTCCAATCCATGGTCAAGTCAAGATGGAACCCTTTTGCAACCCAAGCGAAGAATGTTGCTAAACCTATCCCAGCAAAGGTTTGAGCAAACATGACC
>NZ_WXWS01000532.1:0-8215 GCF_009904715.1 Vibrio sp. V42_P2S4T144
GAGATATACCGTGCTGGCCAATTCTTCCAATACTTTGCTGCTGAGGTTCTGCGTCAAATTGGCGATAACGCTGCTTCCGTCCGTCCAGGTGTCTCCGTTGAAGTTACTCGTGAAGCCGTCGGCGTTATCGCCATTATCTCTCCTTGGAACTTTCCAACAGCAACAGCGGCTTGGAAAATCGCGCCAGCACTTGCGTTTGGCAACAGCGTCGTCTGGAAGCCTGCCAACCTAACCCCAGCAAGTGCCGTTGCGCTGACAGAGATTATCCATCGCCAAGGTTTACCTGCTGGCACGTTTAACCTCGTTTTGGGCAGCGGTTCGCAAGTCGGTAATACCCTTATCAATTCGAAGGATGTGAACGGCGTTAGCTTCACTGGTTCTGTGGACACTGGCCGCAAAGTTGCAGCGGCAACGGCACCAAATTTTGTGCGTTGTCAGCTAGAGATGGGTAGCAAAAATGCGCTCGTAGTGGCAGATGATGCAGACATTCAGATTGCTGTCGAAGCGACAATCGCAGGCTCATTCTCGGGTGCAGGTCAAAAGTGCACCGCGTCTTCTCGTCTTGTGGTTATGGACGGAATTCACGACGCGTATGTTGAAGCGCTAATCAAACGCATGAGTGAACTTAAAGTGGGTCACGCACTGGAAGAGGGCGTGTTCATGGGCCCAGTGGTTGATGGTAACCAATTGAATGCGAACTTTGAGTGGATCGAAAACGCACGCCAAGCGGGCGCAGAGCTGGCTTTTGGTGGTGAGCGTCTGAGCCTAGAGCATGACGGTTACTACATGTCACCAACCCTGTTCTTGAACACACAAAACAGCTGGGAAGTGAACCAAGACGAAGTCTTTGCACCAATGGCGAGCGTGATTCGCGTTTCTGATCTGGATGAGGCAATTGCAGTCGCGAACGATACGCGCTTTGGCCTGACAGGCGGCATTATCACGCAAAGCTTGCGCAATAGCGCGATCTTCAAACAGCAAGTCCAAACGGGCTGCGTCATGGTTAACTTGCCAACTGCGGGTACAGATTATCACGTTCCATTTGGTGGCCGTAAAGAATCTAGCTTTGGTCCTCGTGAGCAAGGTCAGTACGCCAAAGAGTTCTACACCGTAGTGAAAACCGCTTATCAGCGTCCTTACTAAGATCGGCAGGGTAACTGATGGTGTCAGTTACCCGCACTGAAAGGCTAAGAAATTGTTTAAGGAGTGGTTATGTACCAACAACGGATTGTGATTGACGGATTGCAGTACTGCAATTGGGATCGAGAGTATTTCCAAACGCTTAAGGCGAGTGGCATTACTGCCGTTCATGCCACCATCGTCTACCACGAAACTGCGCGCGAAACCTTAACGCGTTTTGCTGAGTGGAACTTGCGCTTCGAGCAAAATGCGGACCTCATCATGCCTATTTATTCAATGGCAGATGTAGAAAAAGCCAAAGCAGAAGGCAAAGTCGGCATCTTCTTCGGCGCGCAAAATTGCTCACCAATCGATGATGAAATTGGTCTGATTGAAGTGATGCGCCGCCAAGGTCTGCTGATCATGCAACTGACCTACAACAACCAAAGCTTACTGGCGACAGGTTGTTACGAACAAAACGATTCCGGCGTAACTCGCTTTGGTAAGCAAGCGATTGAAGAGATGAACCGAGTCGGGATGATCATTGATATGTCCCACAGTGCAGAGCGTTCAACGTTGGAAGCTATCGAGCTCTCTTCGCGTCCAATTTGTATCAGCCATGCTAACCCGACGTTTGCGCATGACGCACTGCGCAACAAGTCCAACACCGTGATCAAAGCACTGACGGAGCGCGGTGGTTTGATTGGATTCAGTTTATATCCGTTCCATTTACCAAATGGCAGCCAGTGCACGCTGGATGATTTCTGCCAGATGGTAGCGAAAACCGCAGACATGTTTGGCGTCGATCATTTAGGCATCGGTAGTGATTTGTGCCTAAATCAGCCGCAACAAGTGTTGGAGTGGATGCGCAACGGGCGTTGGTCAAAAGCGATGGATTACGGCGAAGGTTCAGCAAGTAACTCGGGATGGCCAGATGCGCTGCCATGGTTCTGCGGCAGCGCAGGGATGGAGAACATCTACAACGGATTAATGGGTCACGGATTCAGTGAATCTGAGGCTGGAAAAATATTGGGTGAAAACTGGTTCAACTTCCTTAAAGAAGGATTAGAGCCTATTTCATAGCATTCCCCAAAGTAGGAACCGCCTGCCCACATAATAACAATACGGCAGGCGTAAAACTCACATTTGTAGCCAGTCTTTGGCTGCTGCAAAGAACCTCTGGAGCCAGAGTATGTCTGATTTAACCAATAGCATGAAAGCTTCCACGATGAGCGTGTCATCGGGCAAGTCAAAAGCAAAACACAACACATCAACAACAGAAAGCACGACGGACAAATTAGGACTGAATAACCCGGCCTTTTGGTATAGCGGTGGTTTCATCGCGTTGTTCGTTGCTATTGCACTTTATGACGGCGAGCTGTTATCTACGATCGTTAACGCTGGCTTTGGCTGGGCAGTTCAGGTATTTGGTCCATACTGGCAGTTACTGCTGCTTCTCACTTTTCTTATTGGTCTTGGCTTGGCTGCAGGGCGAACAGGCAAGGTGATGTTGGGCGGGATTGCAAAACCAGAAATGGATTCTTTCCGCTGGATGGCGATTATTTTCTGTACCTTATTGGCTGGTGGTGGCGTTTTCTGGGCCGCGGCTGAGCCTATCGCGCATTATGTTAGCCCACCTCCTTTGTACGGCGCGCAAGATAACCCGCAGCAAGGTGCGGTGAATGCGTTGTCGCAATCCTTTATGCACTGGGGCTTTCTAGCTTGGGCGATTGTAGGTAGCTTAACTTCCATCGTGGTGATGCACCTACATTACGACAAAGGTTTACCACTAAAACCCCGTATTTTGCTTTACCCAGTCTTGGGCGAACGAGCACTTAAAGGCCAACTCGGTGCATTGATTGACGCATGCTGCATTATCGCGGTAGCCGCGGGCACCATTGGTCCAATTGGGTTTCTGGGCTTGCAGGTTAGCTACGCGTTAAATGCGTTGTTTGATATCCCTGATGGCTTTACCACTCAGCTTATCATCATCTTGTTTGCGATTGCGCTTTACACCTTGTCAGCACTCAGTGGATTAAGCCGAGGCATGCAACTGCTTAGTCGTTACAACGTGATTCTGGCAATGGCATTGATGGTTTACATCCTGTTTTTTGGTCCGACGAATTTTATCTTTAACGGATACATTCAAGGTGTAGGAAGCATGTTGGATAACTTTATCCCAATGGCGACTTATCGCGGTGACGAAGGTTGGCTAAGTTGGTGGACAGTATTTTTCTGGGGCTGGTTCCTGGGTTATGGTCCGATGATGGCAATCTTTATTGCGCGTATTTCCCGTGGTCGAACTATTCGCCAAGTTATTTCCACCATCAGTATTGTGGCTCCGTTAACCACCTGTTTTTGGTTCACGATTGTGGGCGGCTCAGGCCTTGCGTTTGAAATTGCTGAACCGGGTAGCGTGAGTGCGGCGTTCGAAGGCTTTAACCTGCCAGGTGCTTTGCTTGCAGTGACTCAGCAACTACCAATGCCAATGCTGACTTCAATTCTATTTCTGATTTTAACCACGATCTTCATCGTCACGACGGGCGACTCAATGACCTACACAATCAGTGTCGTGATCAGTGGTGAAACGGAGCCGAATGGGATCATCCGTACCTTCTGGGGAGTAATGATGGGTGTGACGGCATTGATCCTAATTTCCCTTGGCTCTGGCGGCATCTCTGCTCTGCAATCTTTCATTGTTATTACCGCGGTTCCGGTTTCGTTGATTCTGTTACCGTCACTTTGGAATGCGCCACAAATTGCAATCAAAATGGCGAAAGAGCAAGGGCTATAACAATTATCCAGTTCAAACAACGTGGAGCTTGTGCGGGTGTTTTCCTCCTGCATCCGCACAAACCCTAGTATTCTTACAATAACAAATAGGTGGTGAGCAAAATGGATGCACATCGTTCTACTTATACGGAAGCAACTATGCGCGATGCAGCGATTGTCATGGCAGCCGAAAGGCTTGGCGCAATGCACCAAAACCGAATTAGCTTTGTACGCAGTCTGATTCGTAATATGGCAAGCCAAAACTGGCAAGTAACCAAGCATGAGTGGCAGCTTTGTCCTCGTGGTTATGGTCATGTGATTTACAAATTGACCACGCCAGAGCACGTTTATCATTTGGTGGTATTCTGTGATGAAATTGCCGACGACGAGCGTAATGATCGCGTAATTGCTGAAAAGTGGGACGTCACATTTGCACTGGTTCAAGGCGATGTTGATGTTACTTTGTTGGAAAGATTGCGAGAAAATGTACCGCTGCAAGAAGCGGGACGTAATCCAAACAACGTACTTGTTCTTGCTCGCGCAAACAAAAGTGTGCGCGTGTTTGAGCACATTGTTAGCGCGCTTTCTCAAGGCGAGCAGCCTGAGCCGAAAGAGTTAGCGGAAGTGGGTTATATCCTGCGTACCACAGCTGTTTATGGTAACGGAAAGTTTGGTATCGCCGATTTCAAACTGTTAGAGAACAACTCAGATTTCAGCCAGTCTTTTAGTGCGCAAATGTGTGCCGTATATATGTTGCGTGAATTCAGCCTAGATTGGGTGCACTATCTGGCACTTCAACAAGGTGGCGACAACGCGGTGGCTTTGCATCGTGGCTTGCAGCGCTACCTTGGTGTCGGCAATGCGACTGGCTTAGGCATGGCTCCATACTTGATTAATCACCCGTGCATCGTTGACCAATGGATGACCTCTCGCGAACGTGCGGTAGCGCGAGTCTTTGCGATGCCATGTGAAGCTTCATTCCATGCTCCTTTGCAAGGATTACTACAAAAAGCACAGCGTCATTTAGAGCAAGTCATCACCATTAATGAACATCAAGACAGGCTCAATCATCAAGCGATATCAGACATCAAACAACTGCTATCAGAGCTAACAACGTTAATGGCATCACATCCGAATTGGGCGAGTTTGGTCGAGCATAAGAAAACAATGAGTGTGGAAGCCCAAGAAATCCTCACCTCTTGCTTGATCGAACTCTACCCATCTTTAGTGGATGAATTTGCTAGCCAAATGAATACGGATGAAACGTTATCTATTCCGGGCGGGAAAAAGATCCAAGATTTACTGGAAGTGTTGCAAAGCAAGTACCGCTGGGCGATTGATGCGGATTACTCACTGGCCGAGAACAATTATTGGTTCTGGTATCGTTCACAAGACAAAGAAGAGCCAAGGCTTGGTGTTCGTGGCGAGGAAGCAGGAGAAGAAAAAGAGCTGCCGCTTGATATCGGCAGACAAGTGAATCGCTTGTACCACGCTTTGCTTGGTTGTGATGAAGAAATGTCCGTAGCAGAGTTTCTGTTGCAAAATCCGACTTATCGTTCGATCACACGTCGCGTATGGACGCTAGGCAACCGTGCGATGGGGGATATTCAAATGAACGTGCTGCGTAAAGATGCGTTACCAATGCACTTACTGCGCTGTAAATTGGCGATCTTTGGTGCGACTAAGTTTGATCCGCGCTCGGATCGTTGGGTTCGAGTAACTTTCTTCCAAGGTGCGCCGTTGTTAGATGAAATTCACGATCCTAAACTGGCAGACACATGGATTTTCCCTAGCATGCCGCCGCGTGACGAAATTGCGCAAAGTGACAATCAAAAAATCAACGGAGGATTTGCATTATGATCGTCTCTCACAACGAATTGGTGGCCGCGGTTAATAAGGCATTTCTTGGCATGCGCCGTCACTGTGGTGAGGCGGACGTCATTGCGAACATGGTGGCGGACTTGCAAATGGTTGGCTTACATGGAGTTCGCCATTTTAATAACGCCAGTCTGTTTCTTGGGTTAGATTCAGACTGCGCCGTATCGGTGACCAACAGCACACCGTCAAGCATAGAGGTAGAACTGCACAACGGGAGTGTAGCGTGTCATTTACCCGCTGTGTTGGATTTCGCGCTCGAGAAAATGATCAACCGTAAGTCGATTACCATTACGTTGAAACAGTGTCATAACCGTTGGCTGGGTTTCAGTGAGTTGTTGAAGCTCTCTGCGAAAGGCATTGCGTGTCGAGCACAGTGGGTCAATGGCTCAAGTCCCAAGCGAACGCTTTATGTGTTGAACCGTGGACGAATCGCACCAGAAGTCTTTTTCTCGGATCAGTTTGATGTGCATGATACGGATTTGCATAGTATGGTTATCGAGCTCTCCGTGAACGATTTCGATATCGAGAAAAGTGCACAAGGGTATACCACCCACATTGAAGGTGATGAGTTAAGCCGTACGCAACAAGCTTCTTGGCAAAATGGTATCTTTGTCGAAGACCAAGAATGGGAAACACTGAAACAAACCGCAACCGCGTTGCTGGTGGAGAACAGTGAGCGTTCTATGCTCGGTGCTGGTGGTGTGGTTTAAGCTATGAAAGGCGATGATTCCAAGTAGAAGTGATGAAGGCTGCTGTTTAGCGGCCTTTTTTGTGCGCGATGTTCAGTCACTTCTGAAGTTCAAAGACTATGATTACCGTTATCCGCAAGATGGATCAACACAGGTAAGAAAAATGGATCTGCAAGAGAATAAAAGAAATGCCATTGCGTTTTACGAAACCGCCTATCGAGGTAACCCAAGAAAGGCAGTTGAAGACTACGTAGGTGATGAGTACATCCAGCACAATCCATTAGTTGGAAATGGCCCCGAGGCTTTTATCGAGTATTTTGAGCGGATGCAAAATGAGTATCCCGATAAAGATATTACGTTTGTGCGAGCCATTGCTGAAGGGAATTTGGTGGCACTACACACTCACCAAACATGGCCTAATGATATTGAATACGTGACGATGGATTTCTTTCGTTTTGATCACAATGGGAAGATCGTTGAACATTGGGACGCTCTGCAAGAGATACCCAAAGAAACATTGAATGGTCACACCATGTATTAACGAGTCGTTGACGAGTCTCCCATGCCGTTTATTCAAACGGCATGGGAGGTTAAATGATTTGTGGCACTTTAAGTATTAATCATCAAAGCGCTTTTTCGATTCTCACCGCGACGTCTTCAGATACCCAGCCTTTCCACAAGTCAGGGTAGGTATTAAAGAAGTAAAACATCGCTTCTTCACCGTCCGCGTAGTTATCTTCCATCCAGGCCAGCATTTCACTCATTTGCTCGTTGGTAAATCCGCGTTTCTGCAAGTACGCGAATGCTTGGGGTTCTTTGCTCGCAAACGCCTCAGTTGTTACTGTGCGAACTGGAGAAGGTGGGTACATTGTTACTTTTGGTGAAGCGCAATCAGGCTGAGTGGTACAGTTGCGATACTCTTCCAAATCTGTTCCGCTACCAAAATCCACTTTGACCATATCATACTTGCCCAATACGGGTGTTGGTGACCAGTAGTAACCAAACCAAGGCATTTTGCGATCATAGGCTTTGGCGATGGTACCAGCTAGTGCAGCGCCAGAGCCTGGGTCAACCATCTCAAAGCCGTGCTCACTTAACCCTAATGCATTAAACAAGTGACCGGAGGTGATTTGGCATGTCCAACCAGCAGGGCAGCTATAGAACGCGAACTTGTCATCATCTTCTGGGTGTTCAAATAGTTTGGCGTGCTTGATGACGCCTTCTATCGTCGCGAGCTCTGGATACTGTTTTACCAGATAGGCGGGAACCCAAAACCCTTCTTCACCGCCATTGACAAGCGATTCACCAGCGATACGCAAGCGTTTATCCGCAATCCCTTTATCAAGTGCTTCTTTAATGCCGTTTGTCCATAACTCTGGCGCAACGTCAGGTTGCCCCTTTTCAATCATAGAGGTGCCTGTAGGAACGCTATCACCAGGGATCAATTCCGCATCACACTGGTAGCCTTCATTTAAGACAAATTGGTCGATGTGCGCCATTAAGCTGGCCGAATTCCAATTCATGTCTGCGATGGTTATTTTTCCGCATTCGTCCGCATTTGCATGAGTAGATAATGCTGATACCAGCAGAACAGAGAGCATTGAAGGTGTCGTCTTCATGTGACTGAATTTCCTTGTCGTTGTCATTTACTTCAGTATATACATCGGTTTATAAAGATTCAGTGAACAAGTTTTTTTCAGTGACGTTAAGCATAAAAACGGCGATTTATGAAGCGTTTAGTCAGAGTGGTTGAAAGG
>NZ_WXWS01000384.1:0-8203 GCF_009904715.1 Vibrio sp. V42_P2S4T144
CAATATGCCTATTCGCTCTTCTCAACCTTTGTATATTCAGGCCTGTGGCTTTCACTCTGCCATGGGACAAGATGATGCGCTCATCCACCAGTGTTTATCAGGAGCGAAGCCATCCAACATGGTGGTTGACCAAGATATTTTAAATTCAGGCCGCCAAACAGTAATCGGTCGAATTGCACAGACGTTACCGCAATTACCGACCGCACTCAGCCAGTTTGATACGAGAAACAACCGCCTCGCACTTTCGGCTTTGCTGCAAATCGAAGGCGACGTGCGTGACGCCATTGCTAAATATGGTCGTGACCGTATCGCAGTCGTGATCGGCACCAGCACATCTGGCATTTCAGATGGCGAAATCGCATTTGGCGAAAAGCTGGCAAACGGTAATTTTCCTGCCGACTACCATTACACCAAACAAGAGCTTGGCAACTGCAGCGATTTTATTGCCGCCTACTTTGATTTGAGCGGCCCACATTACTCAGTTTCAACCGCCTGCTCTTCTAGTGGTCGTGTTTTTTTAACCGCGCAACGCCTGATTCGCTCTGGCATTGTTGATGCGGTCATTGTGGGTGGTGTGGATACCATTTGTCGCCTAACACTAAACGGCTTTAACGGTTTAGAAGCTCTATCCGATACCCTTTGTAAGCCGTTTGACCAACATCGCAACGGCATCAATATCGGTGAAGCAGCAGCATTAATGTTGCTAAGCAAAACACCTGCGCCCGTTGCTCTTCTCGGAGCTGGCGACAGCTCAGACGCACACCATATTTCCGCACCACATCCAGAAGGGTTAGGCGCAGAAGAAGCGATGAAAAAAGCGTTGGCCAATGCAGGACTTACAGCGCAAGACATTGGTTACATCAACGCACATGGCACAGCAACGCCGTTAAACGATGCGATGGAAAGCAAAGCCATTCATCGCTGCTTTGGAGACTCCGTTCCCGTAAGCTCGACAAAGCCACTTACCGGACACACATTAGGCGCAGCAAGTGCTACGGAAGCCGCGATTGCTTGGCATATTCTCAAGTACAACCTTGATTTGCCAATACAACACTGCGAAACCAAAGCAGACGATATCCATATATCGTTAGTTGAGACGCCAACCAAACTGGGTAACAAAGCGATTCTCAGCAACTCTTTTGCTTTTGGTGGCAATAACATTAGTCTTATTTTTGGTTACGCTCATGACTAAACTTCCTCCCATCGAACAACTTTTGCCACACGACAAACCAATGATCTTGGTTGATCGTGCTTTGGATGTTCAACAAGATACGATTCACTGCCAGGTTGATATCGCAGAACACAACCCGTTCTTCGACTCGACCTCTCAAACCGTGCCAGCTTACGTTGGCATTGAGTTTATGGCGCAATCTGTCGCGGCGTGGTCTGGTTACCACGCATTAATGAAAGAACAAGCGCCACCGATTGGCTTTTTGCTTGGTAGCCGTCGATACACGTCTGAATGCGATACGTTTTCTCGCGGACAGGTGCTCGATGTGTATGCTGAAAAAGTTATGGAAGATAACGGTATGGCGGTTTTTTCAGCCCGTATTGAGCTACAAGGAACTGTTGTAGCGACTTGCCAATTGAACGTTTACGTTCCATCAGAAGAAAAATTACAAGAAATGAAAATCAGGAGTCAACAATGACCCGACAAGTCCTCGTTACAGGTGCCAGCAAAGGCATCGGCAAAGCCATTGCCGTTCAATTAGCCAAAGATGGTTTCCAAGTCATTGTCCATTACATGGGCGATCAACAAGGCGCGCAAGACACCCTAAACACCATCGAACAGCATGGTGGTAGCGGTCGTCTTATCCAATTCGACATCAGTGACCGTGCAGATTGTCGTGAGAAGCTAGAAGCCGATATCGCCGAACACGGCGCTTACTATGGCGTCGTAAACAACGCTGGCATCACAAAAGATACCGCTTTCCCTGCGATGACCGAAGAAGAATGGGATGGTGTGATTCATACCAACCTAGATAGCTTCTACAACGTTCTTCACCCTTGTGTTATGCCAATGGTGCAAAAGCGCAAAGGCGGCCGAATTGTTACCCTTGCATCAGTCTCTGGCCTAATGGGTAATCGTGGCCAAACCAACTACAGCGCAGCAAAAGCGGGCGTAATTGGTGCAACAAAATCACTCGCACTTGAACTGGCAAAACGCAAAATCACCGTTAACTGCGTTGCTCCAGGGCTTATCGACACAGGCATGGTAGACGAACACGTAAAAGAACACGCGATGCCGCAAATTCCTTTGCGCCGCATGGGAGAACCAGAAGAAGTCGCTGGTTTAGTCAGTTACCTTATGTCTGACATCGCAGGCTATGTAACTCGCCAAGTCATTTCGGTAAACGGAGGCCTAGTATGAACTGTCGAGTCGTTGTAACCGGAATGTCGGGCGTGACTGCGTTTGGTAACGATTGGCAATCTGTCGAGCCGAAACTGCGTGACTGCCAGAACGCGACGCAATACATGCCTTCTTACGAACAGTATGATGGTTTGAACACCAAGCTCGCGGCACCAATTTTAGATTTTGAACTGCCAAAGCACTACAAGCGCAAGCAAGTACGCGGCATGGGGCGCGTTTCTAAATTGGCGACTGTCGCAACAGAAAACGCACTGAGCCAAGCAGGTTTGATTGGTAACGACGTACTCACCAATGGTCAAACGGGTATCGCATACGGCTCATCAACAGGCAGTACTGACGCAATCGGCGCATTTGGTGTCATGCTGAATGAGAAAACCACGAAAGCGATCACCGCAACGACTTACGTGCAGATGATGCCGCATACCACGGCAGTGAACGTTGGTCTATTTTTCGGTTTGAAAGGCCGAGTGATCCCAACCAGCAGTGCATGTACCTCCGGCAGCCAAGCAATCGGCTACGCCTACGAAGCGATCAAACATGGCTACCAAACGGTAATGGTTGCTGGTGGCGCTGAAGAACTGTGCCCAACGGAATCCGCTGTCTTCGATACCCTTTTTGCCACCAGTCTGAAGAATGAAGACCCGAAAAGCACACCAAGACCTTATGACTCCGATCGCGATGGTTTGGTGATTGGTGAAGGTGCGGGAACGCTGGTTCTGGAAGAGTACGAACACGCCGTCGCTCGTGGCGCGAAAATCTATGCAGAAATCATCGGTTTTGCCAGCAACTGTGATGCCGCACACGTCACTCAACCACAGATGGAAACCATGCAAATCTGTATGGAAATGGCTTTGCAAAACGCGGGGATTACTGCTGAGAAGATCGACTATGTATCTGCTCACGGCACTGCCACCGACCGCGGTGATATTGCAGAAAGCAACGCAACAGCGAATGCTCTGGGCAAAGTGCCAATCAGTTCACTCAAGAGCTACTTTGGCCACACACTCGGCGCGTGTGGCGCAATTGAAGCGTGGCTAGGTTTAGAAATGATGCACACAGGTTGGTTCAACCCAACACTCAACCTAGAAAACCTCGACGAGCAATGTGGCGATTTAGACTACATCGCTGGACAAGGCCGAGAGCTGGACGTGAAATATTTGATGAGTAATAACTTCGCCTTTGGCGGCATCAACACCTCCATCATCTTTAAAAAGATGTAATGCCCTTAGTAAATGCAAAAGCGCTGGTTAACCAGCGCTTTTTTGTTGGTTGCCTATCAGGTTCATATATCACGCTGTAACGGCAAACAAGACATTACCATTCCGCGATACAAAGGCGACTTTTAACACCACGAATTTGTAATCCCATCGCTTCAAAGACATGCTCAAAATCTTGACAAGATGCAGGCACATTAGGTAGCGACAATGAAGCCTCGGTAAAAAACGTCCGACTCAAATTATCCGTCTCTCCCCAAGCTAACTGCCACCAATCCAAAATTCGCGGCTTGGATGCGTTTAATCGATAGCTAGCAGGAATACGATCACGCTTGTTTAGGTTTTCAACCTTAGATGTTGGTAGTAAGTTCCACTTATCATTGTTGGGCCAATAAGCAAATGGCAAACAGTGATCAACGTGATACTCATTTCGTAATTTGCTTCCACTCCATACACTGACAATGTCGCAATGGCTGAGCTTCAACTGTTCAATTCTCTTTCGCACGACTCGCGTATCATGGTCTTTATCAATCCAGACCAAACAATCATGATACGTTTGCAGTGGAATACCCCGCTCTTGATTAGACCGAAATCGTTGCATTTCCATAATCCATTGGTTGACCACCAGCGGCTCAATCCAAGAGTTATACAATCGAAAACAATCCCAAAGGCTTTCATCCAACACAAACAGCCCATAACCTTCGAGGAACTCGCTATCCACAACAATTGAACGTTTTGGCTTCTTAGCTGAACGAATCATTTCAAAGTAAGGGTTTGATTTATCACCTTGATAGGTAAAAGTGACGGGACCATCTTTTATGGTTTTTAAGCTGTCTTTTATCGCTTTATCAAGCGCCACTGCATCTTCACCAAAAAATGTCGTGCCTATAGCAAGATCATCAGGACTTAAATGGGAAAGTCTGCCCCAGCCATCGGGCTTTATAAAACCTAGCCCTTTAGACGAGTTCGAGCTTTGCTGGATGTTCTCTTTATCGATTAAACGCTTAAATTGACGAATCCAATATAAGCCAACTAATCCTAATGGGATTGCAACTTTACCTTCGCTGCGATCAACCACTGCACCAGAATGAGCGTCTGCAATACGTAGTAAAGTACGTAGTAGTGCGAGCTTATAGGTAGCCGATTTGGAATCATTGACGATAATGTGGCGAACCTTATTCAGCTCACCGGAACCATCATCAGGCAAAGACATCACTACAGTTTGCCAAGATACACCCGTTCGCTTTAACTGATCGTCATCGAGAGATACGTTTCTCACCATTAAAGCGCTATTCTTTGCAAACTTTTCGAGCTCTTCAACCGATACGGGATAAGCTTTACGACCGTCAGAAAAGTCACCGTGACGAAGGCTAATCACCAATCGACCATTAGGCGCTAACAAATTTGCAAGTTTGCGAAATGCACGTTCACGGTGCGTAGGCGCAAGATGCATCCATACCGCACTGACAAGAATTAAATCGAAGCGAAAGCCAAGATTAATGGTTTTCTCAAGCTTAGGTAATGCATCTTCAAGCCAAGTAACGGAATCGCCACAGTAAGACTTACCAAGCCTTAGAAGTGCTTGAGCAGGCTCAATCGCAACAACTTCACACCCATGCTCAGCCATCCATTTCGCGTCTCGACCAGAGCCCGCGCCAACATCTAACACACGATCTCCAGCCTGGGGCCAGAAGACTCTCCAACTCGCGTGGACATCCTCAAACTGGATCGATGTGTATTGCTTCGCGAAAGAGTCGGCGTGTCGGTCATAAAAGTTAGAAGTGGCAGGCATAAAGGTTAACGAAAGGTAATTAATATGCGTCCATATTAATTGCTAGAAATTGCAATGGCTAGAATGCCATTCAAAAGTTGTAGATAGAGTGGCAATTACAGCCAAAAACCTAAAAACGACAAAGCCCCGACAACTCAAAGAGTTATCGAGGCTTTTGAATAAATGGCACGCCCTATTGGATTCGAACCAATGACCACATCCTTAGAAGGGACGTGCTCTATCCAGCTGAGCTAAGGGCGCGCTACAGGGACAGGATTATACGAGTTCAAACGGGTAAATCAACGGGTTTTCATAACATTCTGATCTGAATGCCTAAAAAAAGTCCATTAAAACGCTTAATGTTCAAAAACACCACAAAGCAAACGTTTGCGTATGGATGTTGATAAGAAATTCTGCGACAATGCGCCGCAGATAATCTGCCTTCTTAATTTATAAGGAAAGTCATGACTGCTCAAAATATAGACGGAACTCTCATTTCCCAAACTGTTCGATCCGAAGTGGCTGCACGTGTTAAAGCACGTGTTGAAGCTGGGCTACGTGCTCCTGGTTTAGCAGTGGTTCTAGTTGGTGAAGATCCTGCTTCTCAAGTTTATGTCGGTAGCAAACGCCGCGCATGTGAAGAAGTTGGGTTTGTTTCTAAGTCTTTTGACCTTCCTGCGTCTAGCTCAGAAGAAGAGTTACTAGCGCTGATTGATGAATTAAACAACGATGATGAAATTGACGGCATTCTAGTGCAATTACCCCTTCCTGCAGGTATAAACACAACACATGTTTTAGAGCGCATTCACCCAGAGAAGGACGTGGATGGCTTCCACCCTTATAACGTTGGCCGTCTTGCGCAACGTATTCCAAAGCTTCGCTCTTGCACGCCAAAGGGCATCATTACCCTACTCGAGCGTTACAACATTGAGCTACGTGGTAAACATGCGGTTGTGGTTGGCGCATCAAACATTGTTGGTCGTCCAATGACACTTGAGCTGCTGCTTGCGGGCTGCACAACAACAACATGTCACCGTTTTACCAAAGACCTAGAGAGTCATGTGCGTCAAGCTGACGTTGTCGTGGTTGCGGTTGGTAAGCCTAACTTTATCCCTGGTGAGTGGATTAAAAAAGGCGCAGTGGTGGTCGATGTCGGTATTAACCGTCTTGACTCAGGCAAACTAGTTGGCGACGTGGAATACGACAAAGCACGTGAAAGTGCGAGCTTTATTACTCCTGTTCCTGGTGGAGTTGGCCCAATGACCGTCGCAAGTTTAATTGAGAACACTATGCTCGCTTGCGAACAGTTCCACACAGACAAATAACGTAAAGCTTCAGATACGAAAAAGGCTCCGCAAGGAGCCTTTTTGCTAATTGTTGATATCTATTTCAATTACAGACTTAAAATCACACCCGCAATCGAAGCGCTCATTAAGTTCGCCATGACACCAGCGATAATCGCACGGAAACCATGCTTAGAAACAAATGCACGCTTTTCTGGTACCAATGAGCCCAACCCACCAATCAGCATCGCCATGCTTGAGATGTTTGCAAAGCCACACAAAGCAAACGTCACGATTGCTTGTGAGTGTTCACTAAGTTGAGACTTCACTTCTGCAAGCTGGATGAAAGCGACGAACTCATTCACCACAATCTTGTTACCAATCAGCGAGCCTACTGTGGTTGCTTCTTGCCATGGTATACCCAACAACCAAGCGACTGGCGCAAACACAAAACCTAGGATGAGCTCAAAACTTAATGGTGTCCCAATAAGATCACCTATCCAGCCTAACATGCCGTTTAGCATTGCAATGACACTAATAAACGCCAGTAACGTACCACCGACCGATACAGCAATGCGTACACCCGCCATGGCACCATCGGCTAATGCTTCTACTACGTTGGTTGCACGTGGAATTTCAACTTGGCTAATGTCGATATCTGCTGCTTTATCCGTATCTTCTGGCATTAAAATTTTTGCCATCAACAAGCCGGCAGGTGCTGACATAAATGCAGCAGCAATAAGATAGTTGAGGTCGACACCCAGTGATGCGTAACCAACCAACGTTCCGCCAGCAACTGACGCTAAACCACCTGTCATAACTGCAAAGAACTGCGAGTCAGTCATGTGTTTTAGGTAAGGCTTTACCATTAATGGTGCTTCAATGGTGCCAACAAAGATATTCGCCGTAGCAGACAAAGACTCAGCACGACCGATACCCAGCAGCTTTTGAATACCACCACCGATAAAGTTAATGATTTTTGGCATCACACCAATGTGATAAAGACCTGAGATAAGAGAGGAGAAGAAAACGATGATACCCAGAACATTGATCGCAAAGGTGAAGCCCCCTGTCGCCAAATTACCGAATAAAAACGCAATGCCCTCTTGACCATAGTTGATCAAATTCGACACAACACTGCTCACTGAATTCAGCGCATCTCGTCCTGCTGGTACATATAAAACCAACAACGCAAACAGTACCTGCAAAGCAAACGCAAACGACACCGTTCTCAGCTTTATATTTTTTCTATTTGTAGAAAGTAGCCATGCTAGGAATAGTATGGCTACGATACCAATAATTGAGTTCATAAAATGAATCCGACAGAAGGGGGATATGGAAGGCACCGGATTGTATAGCGGACTCAAAATGCTGCAAGTTGAGGATGTTAACAGTGTGAAAAGTTTAAGCGACCAATAACTGACCAACAAAATAACCAATTGAATTTATTGAAGATAAACGTTTGCTTATTTCAATTATTTCCATATGGAAAATATGTTTCTGATTCAGGAAAAATTTTTGTGAAGTGAATCACCTTATGTGTCGTTCTACAACGTCATTGATC
>NZ_WXWS01000017.1:0-8194 GCF_009904715.1 Vibrio sp. V42_P2S4T144
TAAGATTGAGAAGCATAACCGTCCTGAAAATGTTCAAAATCGGATTCTTGCCAAATAATCTGTCGCTTTAAACGCTCTTTATTAAATGAACGCAGAAGTCTATTTAGATTTTGATGCTTCCAGTCACCAGAAGTTTCAAAACGACACTTATCAAAATCGATAATCCATACCTTATCTTTGTCGTCGATCAAGATATTGTGGATATTCAAATCGGTATGGTTAACGCCAACCTGATGCATCTTGGCAATTTCTTTCCCTATTTTCTGATACATTTCTACCGATAAAGACTGTTCTTGCAAGATACTAACCAGATCTCTGGCGTTTGGGATTCGCTCACTTAATAAATCAGCTTGATAGAAGAGTCCTGACTTTACGGCTCTTGCTGCAATAGGACGAGGAACATGCACCCCAGCCTCAATTAGCGCCAACAAAAGCTGAAACTCTTGCGCACAACGGGTGTTATCCCAGCCAGAGAACCAATAATGATCGTTAACTAACTTCCCAAACAAACCGCCACGACGGTAATGACGTAGTGCCGCTTGCATGTTCTCTAGTTGGATAAACCATGTCGTGCCTCGTCCCGTCGCACTGCCAACCACCTTGTCGGAGGACTGCCAGTATTCCGCATCAAATATCGGTTGGCTAGGGTCTGTAATGATCTCGTCATCAAACCAGATCACTTGGTTGTTGTTTTTATACTGTCGAGTCATACGCTCACCCTCTAGCCTAAATATCGGCTGGCTAATATATACAACCAAGTAAATGCAGCGAACGCCAATGCAACCATAACGGCAGCAGAGCCTATATCTTTAGCTCGACCACTGAGTTCATGCCGTTCAATACCGATACGATCAACCACTGCCTCAATCGCTGAGTTTACAAGCTCTACAATCAAGACTAATACCACGACCCCGATCATTAAGATACGCTCAACCATGCCGACATCCACTAGCCAAGCCAAAATCACAGCAATACTCAACAGAGCCAACTCTTGTCGAATGGCAGCTTCATGCTTAAAAGCCGCTTTTAATCCTTGGATCGAATAACCCGTCGCTTTAACGATGCGCTTTAGTCCGGTGTTACCCGGCTTGCCAGATTCTTGCGATTGATGTGGTGTTGTCTTTGACATTGCAGAACACTTATCAGTACTTAGCTATATTCGAGCCGTGTATTTTACATTTATTGGGGATGTCTGCATAATTTACCTGCCTCTATTCATCGAATCAGACAATAATTATGTTCACTTCTGCCCCATCGTCACTATGCGTCTTGCGTTTGTCCGCTATCGGAGACGTTTGCAATACTATCGCCACCATTCAAGCTATTCAGAAACACTGGCCTTCGACCCAGATTACTTGGATAACGGGTAAACTTGAAGCCCAGTTATTAGCCGCCATCGATGGTGTAGAAGTGGTTGTTTTTGATAAAAAAGCGGGACTTGATGGCTACAAATCACTTTGGGGACAGCTGAAAGGCAGAGAGTTTGATGCGCTATTGCATATGCAGTACGCGATTCGAGCGAGTGTCGCAACGTTGGGCATTAAAGCAAAATACAAACTTGGTTTCTCTTCTGATAGAAGCCAGGACTTTCAAACACTATTTACCAATGTCAAAGTGCCTTCCCCGCAATCTCTGCATGTCGCAGATGGCTTAATGGCCTTTGCCCATCAAATTGGGGTACCAAAGGCAGAACTAGACTGGGTACTTTCTTATTCAGACCACGACCAAGCTTGGGCAGAGTCTCATATTTCTCGTAGTAAACCTAACCTGCTGATTGTGCCTGGTGCGAGCAAAGCTTATAAAAACTGGAACGCGGAAGGTTATGTGGATGTGATTCATCACGCCAGAGCAAAAGGCTGGAACGTGATTCTGGCAGGCAGCCCTGCTCAGGTAGAATTGGACTTGGCAGAGGCCATTCAATCTCGCTTGGAAGAACCGTGTCTAAATTTAGTTGGACAAAGTTCAATTCTGCAAATGCTTGCGTTAATAGATAAGGTTGAAATGGTCATCGCCCCCGATACCGGACCAGCACACATGGCAAATGCCATGAAAACGCCAATCATCGGGCTCTATGCACACCATAATCCGCTTCGAGTGGGACCTTACCGTTACCTAAAATACGTTGTCTCGGTTTATGAAGAAACGATCTTTGCGGAAACAGGCAAAAACAGTCACGAGTTAAGCTGGCGAACTCGCGCTAAAGATGAAACGGCAATGAACCGCATTACCAGCACTCAAGTAATGAGCATGTTCGATCAAGTCTTAGAAGATTTGTATCCTCAATACCAGTAAACTTACTGTCTTGATTTGTTAAGAAGGAAATGACCTTGTCCAAACCAACCTTAGCCGTTGCCTTAATTGTAAAAAATGAAGAGAAGCACTTACAAGCTTGTCTAGACACAGTAAAAGATTGGGTCGATGAGATTGTCCTTCTAGACTCGGGCAGCACCGATCGCACCGAAGAAATCGCCCGACAATACACAGATAAGTTTTACACCAATCTAGATTGGCCAGGTTTCGGTAAACAACGCCAACTTGCGCAGCAATACGTTACGGCAGACTACGTTTTATGGCTTGATGCAGACGAACAAGTCACTCCAGAGCTAAAAGAAAGTATCTTACACGCGGTATCAGCCAATAAGCCGAACGTTTTATACAAACTTAATCGACTAAGCTCAGCGTTTGGTAAGTTCATCTACCATTCTGGTTGGTCTCCAGACTGGATTGTGCGCTTATATCGCACCGAATATACACAATATAATGATTCGCTCGTTCATGAAAAAGTTGATGAGAAAAACTATCAAACTGAAAAACTGGATGGTCGACTGCATCACTACACTTACGAGCACCTTCATCATTACATCAATAAAACCACTGGTTACCTCAAGGCCTGGACGGATGAACGTGAAGGTAAAAAGAAAGCGGGGTTAACGACCGCTATCGTTCACGCTCTTGCGAGCTTTTTGAAGATGTATGTGCTCAAACGAGGTTTTCTTGATGGCAAACATGGCTTCATTCTAGCTTGGCTAAGCATGCACTCTACTTTTGTAAAATACATCGATCTCTACTTACGTGAACAGGCAAGAAAATCATGAAAACGACTTTAATTATCACCACTTACAACTGGAAAGAAGCATTAAAAGCGGTGTTAGAAAGCGTGAAACGTCAAACCGTTTTGCCTGACGAAGTCATTGTTGCAGATGACGGTTCTCGAGACGATACCAAAGCAATGATCGACCAACTGCGTGACGGCTTTCCAGTACCACTTATTCATAGCTGGCACGAAGATAATGGCTTTCAACTTTCAATGAGCCGCAACCGTGCGATCGCCAAAGCATCAGGTGACTACCTCATCATGATTGATGGCGACATGGTGCTGTCCCAAACGTTTATTGAATCACATAAGCAAGTCGCAAAACCAAATTGGTTTGTGCAGGGTGGACGTGTGTTAACGGATGAAAGCTGCAGCAAGGCCATCATGGAAAACGGCTTAGTGCCTTCCATTTTCAGCAAAGGCATTCGCAATCGTAAAAACTGCATCACCAACGCCTTGCTATCGAAATGGTTCTCTTACGAGCGTAATAACGATAAAGCCACTCGCGGCTGCAACATGGCGTTTTGGCGACAAGATGTCATCGAGGTGAATGGCTTCAACCAAGATTTTGTTGGATGGGGACGCGAAGACAGCGAGTTTGTTCATCGCATGTTGAATGCGGGTAAGTCACGTCTTTACCTAAAATTCGCAGGTGTAGGCTACCACTTGTACCACGTAGAAAACTCTCGTGCGTCACTCGGACAAAATGACGAGATTTTAGAAAACACCATTAAAAACAAGCTTAAACGCTGTGAGAATGGTGTTGATCAATTTCTAGAAGCTTAAGATTATAAAAAGGGGCGTTTCGCCCCTTTTTTATTGTTGCTGAGATAAAGCGAAGTACTTATCGGCAACCATCAATGAGATCAAACGCTCTTTAGGTTTATCTTTGAACTGCTCAACCCACTGGTGCGCATTTTCAATGATCGCTAATGCTTCTTGCTCATTCGCTAGGTAATAATCCATCTTTTCGGGCAAATCCGAATAGTCATCCTTCACTTCAACATAGTGGACGCCTGCCTCTAACTTACCTTCCATAAACCAAGTCTCATATTTTGGCTTTGACATAATAACCAAGGAGTTAGACGACATAGCCCACTTAAGGTTGGTGGCCACATCATTGCCTTCTATACAGAGCAAAAACTTATACTGCAGTTGCTCTTCAATACTCATAAAGCCCTTTTCCCATGGTTCCCCTTCTACCGGGCGGGTCTGGCCAATATTGCATTGCGGATGGTTGTAAAACGCATGAATCACCTTTTTACGATGCGGCTGAAAACCCACGCCGCGCCACGCTACCATGTCCTTTTTATCTTGATAGCGAACAGGATCATCAATAAATTTAAAATGACGAACTTGATTAAGTTTCAACACCACTGAATTTTGGTTGTTACCAAAAATAGGGCGGCTTTTTATAAAGCTCGGTACATTGGGGATGTGTGTAACATCGCCGTTGATGTAGTTAAACGCAAAACTGGAAGGGAAATAGCGTACAACTTGGCGAAGATCGAAAAAATACGTCCAGCCTTTCGTTTTTTTGAATGTATCGATGGTCGAGTAATTTTGTTCTCGGCTATCGACTGAAAACGGCGTTTCACACTTATTGTAATAGTTCACTCGCTCAAGACAGCGGTGCTGCTCTGCTTCGGTCAGATTCGAAAGTAAACGCTTGGCTTGTGCTCGATATACAAAGCGAGGGATAAGTATCGAGAGAGCGTTTGAGAAATAATAAGGGAACTTACTGTCTTTCATTCAGTTTTTCCCCAATCGCGATGGCTACTGGCTTGGGAACGAATTGTTCGATACTTCCGCCATGAATCGCTACTTCTCTCACGATAGTCGACGACAAAAACGCAAACTCTTCTTCAGGAGTTAAAAATACGCTCTCGATTCCTGGTAATAGCTTTCGGTACATGTTGGTCAGTCCAAACTCGTATTCAAAGTCTACCGTTGTTCGTAAACCACGAATAAGAACCTTAGCTTTCTCATCTCTCGCGAAATCCACTAATAACCCGGAGAACCCCTTTACCGTCACACCAGGTAAATGCGCTACAACGTCCTGCATCAGTGCAACGCGCTCTTCCAATGAAAACATAGTGTTCTTCGATGGGCTTGCGGCTACGCCAATCACAACCTCATCAAACATTTCGTGAGTACGTTCTATTAGATTGAGGTGACCATTAGTCACTGGATCAAAAGTGCCCGGATAAATGACTTTCATATAATTTACTAAGTTATTCGAAACTGATTGAATTATTGAGGCTCGAACGCAAGATTACAACAACTTAAGCTCGATAATAGCTCGACTTACTTCTGACACTCACTACAAAAGAAGGTATTACGTTGGCCAATCTTTAGCTCTTGAAGTCGTTCGCCACACTCTGGGCATGGCTCTCCGGGTTTTCCGTAAACCAATAACTCTTGTGCAAAGTAACCCGGCTTTCCATCGGCTTGCGCAAAATCTTTCAGAGTAGTCCCACCTTGCGTAATGGCAATCTCAAGTGTCATTTTGATATTTTCAACAAGTAACCTCCACTCTTGAGAAGTCAACTTACCTGCGGGCCTTGAAGGGTGAATTCGAGATTTAAACAACGACTCATTCGCGTAGATGTTCCCAACACCAACCACGACTTTGTTGTCCATGATGAACTGCTTGACGGCGACACGCTTATTTTTAGCTTTCTCCGCTACATATTCCGCATTGAACTCTTCAGTTAAAGGCTCAGGCCCCATGTTTGCTAGCACAGCATGTGACTCGCCAGGAGCACACCACAGCCATGCCCCAAAACGACGCGGATCGTTATAACGCAGTATTTTTCCACTGCTTAGTTTGAGATCCACATGATCGTGCTTTGCTGGCGGAAAGTCGGCATCTAGGACACGTAAAGACCCAGACATGCCCAAGTGAACAATGGCTGTACCTGTGTTTGTCTCGATCAGTAAGTATTTCGCACGACGGCTAATCGCACGGATCACCTGCCCTTCCAATTTTTTAAGCTCTGTAGGAATATCCCAGCGCAATTTAGGCGTTCGAAAAGTAAACGACTGGATCGTTTGTCCAACCATGTGGGGGCTAATCCCCATACGGCTCACTTCAACTTCTGGCAACTCAGGCATTAGATTCTCCAATTCACCGGCTAATAGTTCTCGCTGCTAGCATAATCGAAAAGAAAAACGATAAATAGGGAAGCTTATTAGGGGTATAGGCGCAAAAAGGCTCTACTCTGGCATAAGGTAGTTTTCATCGACGGAGATAGCGACCCATTTGTCTTGCCAGGTTTTAAATAGCCAAAAATCAGGTAAACGAAAGAAAGTCACCCGCTGCGGCTCTTCGAGATCCTGATACCAAACTTCTACCGTTTCAGGTACCGTCAGGTTAGGTTTTAAATGATCGTACTGTTCTGAGGTGAGCTCGGTCCCTTCCAATGATTGCCAGCGTGATACAAGTTCACTGATCGGTGCATCAACTTTGATGTTGGATTGCCATCGTCCATCATGCAGTTCAAACTCCCAGCCACTATAGTACAAAGACTCCACCGTATAGTCGGAGCGAAGTACATTTGGGTAAGGGTCTGCTTGGTCTGTTAATAGGTAAGTTTTGATCCACATCGGCGCATTTAAGATCACTATAAACGCGATAATGCCCAGAATAAGAATATTGTTCCATCGGCGGCGACGAGCCGGACTCACACGCATAACCATCTCTACTCTCTTATCGTTATGAGTAAACTACCAAAGAGTATTGAGCTTGACTAGAACAACGGTGTGCAAGTGTGTAGGGAAGTGGTAACGAAGCGGCAGAGAGCGATCAATCAAAAATTCGAGTATAGAGTCGGACCAGTAAAATAACTTCAGCAGTACTTTATAATCCGATGACGTACTGAACACTTTATCTTCAGCACTTTTATTCAGGTAATAAAAAACCCAACTCGAAAGTTGGGTTTTTCAATTCATCAAAGAGACTGAAACCAATTATTTGATTTTTGCTTCTTTGTACATAACGTGCTGGCGAACTACTGGATCAAACTTTTTGATCTCAAATTTGCCTGGCATGTTACGCTTGTTCTTATCAGTTGTGTAGAAGTGGCCTGTACCTGCAGAAGATACTAGACGGATTTTCTCACGAACGCCTTTCTTTGCCATTGCTTATTTCCTCTTAAACGTTTTCGCCACGTGCACGCATGTCTGCAAGAACAGTATCAATACCTTTCTTGTCGATGATGCGCATACCTTTAGCAGATAGACGTAGTTTAACAAAACGTTTTTCGCTCTCTACCCAGAAACGATGAGTTTGTAGGTTCGGCAGAAAACGACGCTTAGTAGCATTTCGTGCGTGTGAACGGTTGTTACCCGTTACTGGACGCTTACCAGTTACTTGGCATACTCGTGACATGAATGTCTTCTCCAAAATCGTTTCAGCTCGATATCAACCTTGGTGGCCGAACCTCTCTATCTCTCGAAAAGAAGTTAGAGGTTAAGAACCGCTATGGAAAATCCATACAAGGCTATCAAAGGTCGCGCATTATACTAACTTGATATGCATTGCTCAAGACCCGAACAGATCCTTTTTACAGGTTTTCGTGATCTTTTTTAGACAGCAGATTTTTTTAGCAGTCCAAGCTGAATTCAGTTAAAAATTTAGTGGCGTGGATGATAGCAGATTTTTAGCAACTAACAACCTAAAAAACGCACAGTTATATCCAGCCTCTTTCAGCAAAAGAGACACTTTCCCCATCTCCGATGACGAAATGGTCCAAAATACGAATATCCACCAATGCTAATGCGTCAATGAGACGCCTTGTAATCCTTCTGTCAGCTTGGCTCGGCTCAGCAACCCCTGAAGGATGATTGTGCGCCAAAATCAAAGCCGCCGCGTTATGATGCAGAGCACGCTTAACAACTTCTCTCGGATACACCGACGCTGCATCCAACGTTCCTTCAAATAAAATTTCATCTTTTATCACTCGGTGCTGGTTATCGAGAAAAAGAATATAAAAAGCCTCTCTTTGCCGATCCCTTAAAATAGAAGACAGATATAACTTAGTTTGGTCGGGGCTGGTTAAGGCATCACCACGCTTTAGCGTCTCCGCCAAGTAACGT
>NZ_WXWS01000414.1:0-8168 GCF_009904715.1 Vibrio sp. V42_P2S4T144
GGGTTACTCTTAATGTAAACATTCTGTGCATATACTTATATTCAAGTAGCTTTAAGGTGTGGGCTAAGCGAGGCTAACCTTGAGAGCGATTGCGTAAAGTAAGGATAGAGTTCAAGTTACCTGTACACACACATTCATCGGAGAATCTATGACTTCCAAATTAAGACGAACAAAAATTGTCACTACGCTGGGTCCTTCAACGGATAAGGACAATATACTTGAGGAGATCATCAAAGCCGGTGCAAACGTTGTCCGTATGAATTTTTCACATGGAACCAGTGAAGACCACATTCAACGTGCGAACAAAGTCCGTACCATTGCAGCAAGACTTGGGCGTCAGGTTGCTATTCTTGGTGACTTACAAGGCCCTAAAATCCGTGTATCAACGTTTAAAGATGGCCAAGTCATTTTGAATGTGGGCGATAAATTCACATTAGATAGTGATTTACCAAAAGGTGAAGGCAATAAAGAATCTGTAGGGTTAGATTATAAAGAACTACCGCAAGATGTTTCACCAAATGACATTTTATTACTCGATGATGGACGCGTTCAGCTGCAAGTTACCAAAGTAGAGGGTAATAAAGTTCATACCCGTGTGATTGTCGGTGGTCCACTGTCCAACAATAAAGGGATCAACAAAAAAGGCGGCGGATTGTCAGCCGATGCGCTCACAGAGAAAGATAAAGCCGACATTCTTACCGCCGCAGCAATTCAAGTAGACTACCTTGCTATTTCATTCCCGCGTAACGGCGAAGACATGCATTACGCTCGACGCTTAGCCAGAGATGCAGGCCTTGAAGCCATGTTAGTGGCTAAAGTCGAACGAGCAGAAACCGTCGCGACCAATGAGTCTATTGACGACATTATTCTCGCATCCGATGTGGTGATGGTTGCACGTGGTGACCTTGGTGTAGAAATCGGTGACCCTGAGCTCATAGGTGTCCAGAAAAAACTGATTCGCCGCGCACGCAGTTTAAACCGTATCGTGATTACTGCGACACAAATGATGGAGTCCATGATTACTAGCCCAATGCCAACGCGTGCTGAAGTGATGGATGTGGCCAATGCGGTTCTAGACGGCACTGACGCGGTGATGCTTTCTGGAGAGACCGCTGCAGGTAAATATCCTGTAGAAACGGTCAAATCCATGGCCGAAGTATGTGTGGGGGCAGAAAAAATGTCGGAGGCAAGTCTATCAACCTATCGCTTAGATAGAACCTTCGAAACCGCTGAAGAAACCATCGCAATGGCAACCATGTACTCTGCGAATCACATGGAAGGAATTAAAGCGATGATCTCGTTAACTGAGTCCGGCAGGACTGCGTTGATGATGTCTCGCTTAAGCTCTGGCTTGCCAATATTTGCCTTATCACGGAATGAATCGACACTAAATCGAGCAGCATTATACCGAGGCGTGACACCTGTATATTTCGAGTCAAAAAGTGATGCGGGTTTACCAACGGCTCAAGCAGCGATTACTAGCCTTAAAGAGCAAGGGTTCTTGCACAAAGGTGATTTAGTCATTATTACTCAAGGCGATGTAATGGATGTTGTTGGCTCAACCAACTGCATGCGCATTCTACAAGCGTAGTCGTTATACCTAACCGGAGTTAACCACAAGAACCCGCAAATAAGGCTCCGAAAATGGAGCCTTATTTATATGCTTTGTATATTGCGCACATCGTGAACGTAAGAAGGTTTATGCACTCTCTCTACCATCAATTTCAACATCCAGCTGGTCGTAGAGTTGAACTAGGTTAAACCCAGCTTGAAGCCCAAGTTGATAGTCATGCTCTAGTGACTCTTGGTCACTTAACAAAGAAGAAGAACGAAGTCCCTCTTTAGGCGCAACTTGTAAAATAAAAGTGTCGTCAGGTGGAGCAGATATAAAGGCCTGAGTGAGCTCAAATGTTTGATAATGAATCATCAGCATGTCGGCTAAACCTGAATCAAAATTCTCACCAATCAGATGACTTAAACGATACAAGTTATCGGCACCGAACAACCAACGGCCTCCATTTAACAGCATTTTCCCTGCAAGCTTCGATTGATGTGCTGCATTAATTTTTTGTTGGAAGAACGACGCCCAATCCAGCTTCCACTGATTCACTTTTTGCTGCCATGATTGCTGTACTGAGTTGATAGACTCCCGATACCATTCGACAGGCACATCCCCCACCTCACTTTGGGCTCTCGCTTCAATCTCTGAAAACGGCTCTGTGCGAATGACAATAATGTTGCGAGCATTCTGACGCCACGCTTCTTGAACAGGGATAGAGGCAGACACGCCGCCATCCACAAACTTATTGCCATTTACGTCGACAGGTCCGTGATATAACTTGGGAATCGCACATGTCGCTAGCATAGTGTTAAACCACGAGTCATCCAAGATTGGTAGATATTGATCTGATAGCGTCTCTATATTCGTTACCGCAGCAAACGCCCCTCGTTTTCCCAATGCACTGCGACCTAAATCAAGGTCAAGCTTGTATGGGAAATCTTGAATCCGTTCTAATGCCCACTCTAAACCTAAGTACTGCTGCTTTCGGATATAGCGAAACAGATTAAAAAATTCAGGAGACGTTGTCAGCTCGGTAATAAAAGCTTTGCCCATGCCATGTTGACGACACAAGTAAGAACATAAGTTAAGTGCTCCGGCAGAGGTGCCATAGAATTCATCGAAAGGATCGAAGTTGGAAAGTAAAAAGGCGTCTAAAACGCCAGCGGTAAAAATCCCTCTCTGCCCTCCACCTTGCGTGACTAAAGCAGTTTTACCATGCCTAAAGTGCTCATAAACTTTTACATCAAGCTCTGCATGGCTTTCTGTGATTATACCGCTGTTACGTATCATAGGCTCACGCCGTTTTGTTAAAACGTTTGGTAAAAGTGGTTATCTTAAGCTGTTGTAATAGCAATGATGCCAAATGACAAAAGCACTGCAAAAACAGTCACCACAATGATTAATGCGGATTTTAGATCGTGTTCCATAAACACCTCCTTAATATGTAACAAATTAATAACACCGGTGTGAAATATGTTCAAGATTTGCTTAATTTAGTCGCGCAATTTTGACTAACCCATCACAATTAGCTTAGTCATAATAAGGAGATAGGGCATGAACCAAAAACTCAGCTGGCTAGTAGGAATCATGATGATGAGTACTGCTATCAATGCACAAGCGAATATCATCGTTACGCCATACATAGGCTATACAGGAGGCGGCCAAGTAGAGGATGAAAGTGGTAATACATACGCTCTCGACCCCGCAGTGAATTACGCTCTTTCAGTCGAGACTCCCTTAGAAAAAGGAAGGATCGGATTGTTTTACTCCAATCAATCGACGGAACTTGAAAAGCTGTCCAACTCGGCAGATATACATTATCTGCACTTCCAAAGCAGCATGTACTATCCTGTCGCAGAAAATTGGCAAACCTATATCGGTGTAGGTTTGGGCGCTTCTTATGCCGATGTGGATTGGGTAGACAAAAAATACGGATTTTCGGCTAGCGCTTTTGCAGGGCTGGAATATGAATTTTCAAAGAACTTTGCATTAACGGCCCAACTGAGATGGTTAGGAACGGTCGTTGATAACGATACATCTGGCGCCTGTACTCTACCTAATGACGGCTCAAACTGTATCATTAAGTTCGATACTGATTGGATGAACCAATTCCAATCAAATGTCGGTTTTAGTTTCCGCTTCTAATTTTTATGCATGTTCCTTTGTAGGACTCGTCACAAAGAACGCTGAACGAGTCCTGCACAGAGCCGATAAAGGATATCGTCTAAACACCATTGTTTGGCAAAGTAACGAAGCATCATCTAGATAGGTGCACAAAAGATAGCCGTACGCCCTAATTCATCAAAATAGTCTTAAACACCAAAGCAATTATTAGATCCCAGTTATTTATTCCAGACAAACAACCAACCACCCACACAAAACCACAATCAAACTCAAATTTAACAAGATTAAAACCAGACAACGCATCTGAATTAACATTTAGATTCTATTGCGCTAAGTATTATTAGAAGTTAGTCTGATCAGTGAAAACAGATAAATATTTCAGTTTTATCAAACACACATCAAAATTTTAAGATTAATAATCTACTTTCTCTTACAGTAGCCAGAATATAGCTCTATAAAATTATAAAAAGTTAGAATTAAGGATAGAAAAGCTGATGGATAACAGCGGTCCTTTCTTCCAACTGTTTGCGCAATTATTACTGTGTTACGTAGAGAGCTTCATTCCTCAGGGAGTCTTATAGGAGTCAAATATGAAGCGAGAACAATGGGGATCCCGGGCGGGATTCATCTTAGCAGCAGTTGGGTCTGCTATCGGTTTGGGAAACATTTGGCGTTTCCCATACATGGCCTATGAAAACGGTGGCGGCGCATTTTTTATTCCTTACATTTTTGCCATGATCACTGCCGGTATTCCATTTATGATCCTTGAGTTCAGTATGGGACAAAAATACCGAGGCTCGGCACCAAAAACACTAGCGAAAATTCATTCTAAATTTGAATGGCTTGGCTGGTTCCAAGTTGGTGTGGCTGCAGTTATTGCCGTTTACTATGTGGCTGTTATCGGTTGGTCGATTTCTTACTTTGGGTTGTCGTTCACTCAAGGTTGGGGAACCGATACCAACGCATTTTTCTTTAGTGAATACCTAAAGCTAGGTGACAACTCACCAACAGACTTAGGCAGTATTCAATGGAAGATTGCTTTATCCATGGTAATTGCTTGGGCAATTACTTACACCGCTATTGCCAAAGGCGTGAAATCAGGAATTGAACGAGCATCTAAAATTATGATGCCAATCCTATTCTTGATGGTGATTTTCTTAATCGGACGTATGATTTTCTTGCCAGGAGCTCTAGATGGCGTGAACTACATGTTCGAACCCGATTTCAGCAAAATTTGGGATGTGAAAGTATGGGCAGCGGCATATGGTCAGATCTTCTTTACGTTAAGTATCGGCTTCGCCATCATGCTAGCTTACTCTAGCTACCTACCAGAAAAGTCGGACATAACGAATAACGCGTTTATGACCGTGTTGATCAACTGTGGCTTCTCGATCCTAGCCGGCATCATGATCTTCTCAGTATTGGGTTACATGGCTCAAGAGCAAGGTAAGCCGTTAACAGAGGTGGTATCTGCAGGCGTTGGCTTGGCTTTTGTTACTTTACCTGCGGCAATTAACCTACTACCTGCCCCATATATTCTTGGTCCACTGTTCTTCTTTGCACTGGTGGTTGCTGGTCTAAGTTCGCATATTTCAATTATGGAAGCCGTAACTTCAGCCATTATCGACAAGCTGAAGTGGAGCCGTAAAAAAGCTGCAAATGTTGTGATTGGTATTGGCTTCGTTGTCTCTATGGCGTTTGCTACCAATGGCGGTCTGCTGCTACTCGATCTAGTAGACCACTTTGCAAACAACGTTGGCATCATGGTTGGTGGTCTGGTTGAGATTGTCTTGATGGCGTGGCTATTGAAGCGCGTGCCAGAAGTACGTAATTACGTTAACGAGCGCTCTGATTTCTCTGTTGGTCAATGGTTCGAGATCTGCTTACGCTTCGTTACACCAATCATGCTCGCCATTATCTTAGCGACCAAGCTATACGCCCTAATTACTGAAGGCTACGGTGGCTATGATCTAACTTTAGGCTGGGCACTTATCGCCGCACTCTTTATCTTTGGTCTAGTGATCAACGCAGTGAACCGCAAGGAGACAGCAAAATGACAATCAGCGCAATTATTATGATGGTTATTGGTTTAGGTATCACTTGGGGCGGCGCTGCCGTTTGCATCAAGCGAGCCATGGATAAACAATAACAGTATTGCATTCCAAACAAAAAACGCCGGTATTTACCGGCGTTTTTTTATGTTTCTTTTATTCTAGAAACTGTACTTGATGCCAACGGCGCCGCCAAGTTGCAAGTCAGCACCTTTGTAAAGATCTAGCTCTGGGTGTATTTGACCATAAAGGTCCCAGCCGCGTGATAAATCCCAGTTCACGCCAAGTGGTACTCTCACACCAAACTCGTCATCCCATTCATACCAGCCACCAACGCCGACATACCAAGTCACAGGCATGTTTTGATCGAATGTTCCACGCTTAGCGATGTAATCAAACGCCATACCATCGTTTCCGATAATGCCACGATATTTGTTATCTAACTCTACAACAACACTTAATTGTTGATCGACAGCCATACCAACTGATAGATCCGTTGGTTCGCTTGCCGCCATTGCCGTACTAGAAACTAGTCCCAAAAATAAAATGAATTTGTTCTTCATACACGTTATCAATTATTCAAAAAAACATTATTCGCTATTCAAACATAATGGCGTATCAATATGTCAACGATGGGTAAGCTCGATGTATGAAAAAGCTGACAAAAGTAAAGATGAGTTTAGGATCACACTAAAAAAGGAACTGTCAGTTAATAAAATAGGAACTAAAAAAGGAGGCCGAAGCCTCCTTTTATGCATTACTATGAATGACTGCGATTAACCGTGGTTACGAATCCACTCATCCATTTCAGTTTTTAGGTTATCAGACTTAGTACCGAAGATAGCCTGTACACCACCAGCTACAACTACAACACCAGCAGCGCCTAGTTGTTTTAGCTTGTCTTGGTCAACAGCAGCTGTATCTGCAACTGCTACACGTAGACGTGTGATACATGCATCTAGACCAGTAATGTTAGCTTTACCGCCAAACGCTGCAACCAGTTCACCGCCCATATCAGAGCCAGAAGTTACAGCTGCACTTTCCGTTTCATCTTCACGGCCAGGTGTTTTTAGGTCAAGCGCTGTGATTACACCACGGAACACTACGTAGTAAATTACTGCGTAAACTAGACCAACGGCAATCATTAGCACCATCTTCTGAGCGTTACCAGATAGAACTAGGAAGTCGATCAGACCGTGAGAGAAAGAAGTACCGTGTACAAAGCCTAGAGTGTTCGAAACGATGTATGCAGAACCAGCTAGTAGAGCGTGGATACCGTATAGTAGTGGAGCAACGAATAGGAATGAGAATTCGATTGGCTCAGTAATACCAGTTAGGAATGAAGTCAGTGCAGCTGACGCCATGATACCCATTACTTTTGCACGGTTTTCTGGTTTAGCACAATGAGCAATTGCGATTGCTGCAGCTGGTAGACCGAACATCTTGAACATGTAACCACCCGCTAGCTGACCGAAGCCATTACCAGCAGCACGAGATGCTTCATCAGCAACTAGGTAACAAGTTAGTACACCATTTTGAGCTTCACCGGCAGCGTTAACACAAGAACCTGCTTCGAAGAAGAACGGTACGTTCCATACGTGGTGTAGACCGAATGGGATTAGAGAACGCTCAACAACACCGTAGATACCGAATGCTAGCTGTGGGTTTTGGTGTGCAGCCCAATCAGAGAATGCAGAAATTGCACCGCCAATTGGTGGCCAGATAACAGATAGGATAACACCTAGGATGATCGCAGCAAAACCAGTGATGATTGGCACTGCGCGCTTACCAGCGAAGAAGCCAAGGTACTCTGGAAGTTGGATTTTGAAGAAACGGTTGAATGCCCAAGCAGCCACACCACCGACAAGGATACCACCTAGTACACCTGTATCGATTTTCTCAACACCCATAACGCCCGCCATTACACCTAGCGTTGCCGTCATGATGCCGTAACCAACGATAGCTGCAAGACCTGCAACACCGTCGTTGTTAGTGAAGCCTAGCGCTACACCTACTGCAAATAGAAGTGCCATTTGGCCGAATACTGAACCACCAGCTTGTTCCATAAGATTAGAAACGATCTCTGGAATAAAGCTTAGATGGGCAGCACCCACACCTAATAAAATACCTGCAACTGGTAAAACTGATACTGGAAGCATCAGAGCCTTACCAACTTTTTGCAGGTTAGCAAAAAGGTTCTTAAACATGTTTATGCTCCTGATAAATTTATAAGTATTATTTGGGCACTAACGGCACACCCCCGTAGCCTAAAGGTTAGCACCCAATGAAAATGTAACCACAACTGCATTATATTTTCCGGCTCTAAATATATATTGATGACCCTCAAACTTTCCACACAGTTACGAAATTTAGTTTCAAAACAAGTCTTGGATCACACCCAAAAACAGCCGATGAAAAGGTTTGCATTGCAC
>NZ_WXWS01000687.1:0-8069 GCF_009904715.1 Vibrio sp. V42_P2S4T144
AAGAGATACTTTTTATTATAACGACCTGCCAGACTAGCGCCATCAATAATTGTGCTATAGGGTTCTCATGATTTATTTACTTCCGTTTTTCACCGTTATGATTTGGGGTGGTAACTCAATTGTGAACAAGATGGCTGCGAGCGCCATTGAACCAAGTGCGATGAGTTTCTACCGTTGGTTTGTCGCAATGGTACTCCTAACGCCATTTTGCCTGCCTGCAATCATCAAACAACGACACATTATTCGACCTTACTTAGCTAAGTTGGCGTTTCTTGCGTTACTTGGTATGGTTCTCAACCAGTCACTTGGATACTATGCCGGTTTAACAACAACGGCCTCTAATATGGCCCTGATCACCTCTTTAGTTCCGTTGATCAGTGTGTTTTTAAGTGTCCCATTGCTCGGTAAATCTATATCAATGTTAAGTATCGTCGGTGGTGTCATTTCGCTCGGCGGCTTGGCATTTATGCTTGGTCACGGTGATATCACTTACTTTTTACATCAAGACTTAACGCAAGGTGACAGCTTAATGCTCGTTGCTGCCATGGTATACGCGGCTTATTGTGTTCTGCTAAAACGCTGGAAAATGCCATTCAGTAGTTTGACTCTGGTTTACATGCAGGGCTTCTTTTCTGTTTTGATGCTCACACCACTTTGGCTCTCTAGTGAACAACTGTTACCAAGCCAAGACGCGCTACCATTAATCGCTTATGCTGGTATTGCTGCTTCCATTTTCGCGCCGCTGATGTGGGTAAAAGCGATTGATTCAATTGGTGCTGATTCAAGTGCTATGTTCATGAACCTAATGCCTGTGGTTTCCGTCATACTTGCTTCAACACTAATTGGTGAGAAAATTTACGCTTACCATATTATTGGTGGGTTGTTAGTCATCTCTGGCGTTATCCTGTCGCAAATAAAAGTAAGACAGAGAAAACCATTGTCCAATTCTGAGGTTGCCTCTACCGCCAATTAACATCTACACCCCAAGCCACAGAACTACGCTGTGGCTTGTCACTTCCAGCGTTCGAATAAAAGTTAATATTTTGTTTCATTCGCTATTCCCGAAAATTCATCTTGCTGCTAAATTGGGAAAACAATAACCCATCAAGGAAAGACAGATGAGCAGTGGTCAAAGAGACATTACCCTTCGCTTTTTAGCAGAACCCAGCGACGTAAATTTTGGCGGAAAAGTGCACGGCGGCGCCGTAATGAAATGGATCGACTTGGCAGCGTACGCCTGCTCTGCAGCGTGGAGTGGTAAATATTGCATTACCGCATATGCTGGCGGCATTCGGTTTGTTGCGCCGATTCATGTCGGCAACTTAGTCGAAGTTAGCGCGAAAGTCATTTATACCGGACGAAGCTCAATGCACATTGCGATTGACGTGCAAGCCAGTGATCCAAAGCAAATGAAAAACAGACTCACCACTCACTGTATCGTTATCATGGTTGCTGTAGATGAAAACGGAAAACCAACCGATGTACCGAAATGGATTCCAGAGTCAGATGAAGACAAAGCCTTAGAGCAATCCGCGATCCGTCTTATGAACATGCGTAAAGAGATTGGGGAAGAAATGGAAGCACACGTTAAATATCTCAAGTAACTGGCATCCGTTAAGAACACTATTAAGTACCTCAACGTTACCCAGACCCAGAGTGTGGAGCAACATCATGGTTTTGCCATTTGTTTCACGCTCGCCCTTCTCTGTCATAAATCCTTCACCTAGCTTTGCTTAAATCCATCCATTATTTTAGAGTTGGATAGAGTTTGGATCTTGAGACTAAAAGAAACGACCTTAAGTGAAGAGACGTTGACCAATTTAAAAGCGGTCGAGTACCAGTGGGTGAGAACCATGTACGTCGAGGGGTATAACGAAACAGAAATTAATCATTACATTCAAACTTGCTTTGGCGGTGACGTTACCTTTGCTAATCTATTTCGTCGCGTCGCACTGCAGCAAGAAAGTTTGTACACGCTGCTTCAATACGTTGGATGCGCACCTTCCAGCCGAGAGTTTTAATCTCTTCCTTCCCTACCTCAATTTAGCTTTTTACTAAGCTCTAGTTATTTATGTGAAGTGCTACGCAGGGCATTATTCAAGCCCTGTGTAATCCATTGCAAAGCCGCTAATCTCTATCTACTTATTGCAAAATTGCCTTTAACAGGCATAAAAAAACCTGAGTCTAAACTCAGGTTATGGTTACAAAAACTGTTAGTGATTGAATCGTAAGGAACTAAGCTAACAGCCAGCTATGCGTAACGCCAATAAAAGCCAAGATATTACTGATCGGCGGCCAAACCAAAATTGTAATATCCGTGCTAAGTATAAGGGCGACCATGTGGTCGCCCTTTTCTAGTTATTCTTATCAATCTCAGACCACAAGAGATTATCCTTTCACACCACCAGCGGTTAGACCACCAACCAACCAGCGCTGCGCAAGTAAGAATACGGCAGTGATTGGCACTGCTGAAAGTACAGCAGCTGCGGCAAAGTCACCCCACAAGTAGTTTTGTGGATATAGGTATTGCTGCATACCCACTGCAAGTGTGTACGAGTCTACATCAGAAAGCAGTAGTGACGCTACAGGAACTTCACCAATTACCATGATGAACGACAATATGAAGACTACCGCTAGGATTGGCACAGACAGTGGCAGCAATACCAAACGGAATGCTTGCCATGGTGTAGCACCATCAAGAGCCGCTGCTTCTTCTAGAGACGAGTCAATACTTTCGAAGTAGCCTTTAATGGTCCAAACGTGCAGTGCGATACCGCCTAAGTAAGCGAAGATCAGACCGCCATGCGTGTTCAGACCAAGGAAAGGAATGTACTGACCCAGTTTGTCGAACAACGCGTACAGAGCAACCAGTGCCAACACCGCAGGGAACATCTGGAAGATCATCATCGCTTTAAGAATGGTGTTCTTACCTTTGAACTTCATACGAGCAAACGCGTAAGCCGATGTGGTTGATAGCGCCACGATTAGGATTGCAGAAATACCACCCACTTTTACCGAGTTCCACAACCATGTCATTACTGGGAATGGTGGCGGTGTAACTGTACCGTCTGGATTAGTCACCGAGAAACCTAATGCCAATTTCCAGTGATCAAGTGTTGGGTTGTCTGGGATCAGGCTACCCGTTGCAAAGTTACCTTCACGGAATGAAATCGCGATGATCATCAGTAAAGGGAAAATAATCAGTGCCAAGAATGCCCACATTGCAATATGAGTAGCCCAAACACGATACTTTAATGACTTACCTTGTACCATTGCCATTGTAATTTCTCCTTAGTCCTGAGCTACTTTAGTTACGCGTAGGTTGATAAGTGCCAATGCGCCAACCAATAGGAAGATAAGCGTTGCTACTGCACTTGCTAGACCGAAGTCTTGACCACCAGCACCTTCGAATGCGATTCGGTAGGTGTAACTTACTAGCAGGTCGGTGTAACCCGCAGGCTCTGATGTACCAATCATGTTTGGACCACCGCCAGTCAACAACTGGATAAGTACGAAGTTGTTGAAGTTAAATGCAAAACTCGCGATCAACAATGGTGTTAACGGCTTCAACATCATTGGTAGTGTGATACGTGTGAAGTTCGTGACAAAGTTCGCACCATCAATTGCTGATGCTTCATATAAATCGTCTGGAATCGCTTTTAGTAAGCCCATACACAAAATCATCATGTAAGGGAAACCAAGCCAAGTGTTCACAATTAAGATCATGGTTTTCGCCATGAACGGGTCAGAGAACCAAGCCGGGCTAATGCCGAATAAGCCTTCCAACAACATGTTGATCTCACCAAAGCTTTGGTTAAACAAACCTTTAAAGATCAAGATAGAAATAAACGCCGGAACTGCATAAGGCAGGATTAGCAACAAACGGTAAACTGAGCGACCTTTAAGTGCTTCCCACTGAACCACACTGGCAAGGACAAGACCAATAACAAGCGTAAACAATACGGTTAGCGCAGAGAAAACAATGGTCCAGATAAAGATACTGATAAACGGCTCTTTGATACCATCATCTTTCCAAACACGCTCAAAGTTGTGGGTACCAATGTTCACCACGAAACCTGGTGACACTGTGCTGCCAACAAATTGACCGTTTTCATCGACAGGCTGGTAGTAACCTACTTCCATATTTGGACGTAGCGTTTCTTCAGTCCGGTTGTTGTAAAGCGTTTCACCATCTTCTTGTAATGTGTACAAAGGCACAACTGCAGCAAATTTGCGCAGCCCACTCATACGGATATCATCACCGCTTGGCAAATGTAAATCGACACTGCTCAACGCACTGCGGTTCTTAACAATCGCCTTGATTGATTCTTTTTCACCCGTCACTTCTTCAATTGGTGAAAGATCAAACTCCGATGCTGAAAGGTTATCAAGCTGAAAAGTCGGGCTTGCAAGTAGCTCACCATCTTTTTCAACCACAAGTTGATGGCCTTGCTCCGTTTTATACAAAGTGAACGGGTAGCTATCACCACTTTGGTAAGTTCGGTCCAAAAGTACGTTCTGAGCGCGATCAAAAGAGAGTTGGTTCTTCGCGCTATAGTTGGTAAACGCCAAACCTATGGTGTACGCCAAAGGAAAAAGAATGAAAAGGATCATCCCTGCTATACCAGGGTAGATGTAACGGTGTGCGTACGTCTTTTTGCTACCAAAGATGAACAACGCTAAAGCGGTAAGAATGAGCGTAAGTAGTGCAAACGCAATCTCACCGCGAGAATACATAAGGATTGTTGCGTAGCCATTGATGATGCCGACTGTGCCTAAAAGTGACCATTTCATGAACACTTTTTTGCTGCTCGGAAGGCTGGCTTCTGGTGCTGTCATAGCATTTGTACCTTGAACTGACTGCATAGGGAACCTGCTAGCGAATATAGAATAAATATAGAAAAGTAAGGAGGAGTTGCCTCCTCCTTAAAAAGGTCTTACTTAATTATTTAGTCATTTGTTTTTCTGCATCTGCAAGAGCTGCATCGACAGTTTGACGACCGTCAACTACGTTGATGATTGCGTTCTTAGCCGCACCCCAGAATGCGTTCATTTGAGGGATATTTGGCATGATTTCGCCGTTCATCGCATTGTCCATTGTTGCTGCGATACGAGTATCTGAATCAAGCTCACGTTGGAACGAGTTAAGTGCTACCGCACCTAGAGGCTTATCGTTGTTAACCATACGTAGGCCATCGTTTGTTAGTAGGTAGTTCTCAATGAACTCAACTGCTAGGTCTTTGTTTGGAGACGCAGTGCTGATACCAGCCGTTAGAACACCAACGAATGGCTTAGAAGATTGACCTTGGAACTTAGGTAGCGTAGTCACGCCGTAGTTAACGCCAGACTTCTCAATGTTGCCCCAAGACCATGGACCGTTAATCGTCATCGCTGTTTTGCCTTGGTTGAACGCAGACTCAGACACGGAGTAATCCATATCCGCAGAGATTACGCCTTTATCAACTAAGCCTTTTACGAAGGTCATTGCGTCTTTAACGCCTTCTTTCGCGATACCAGCGTCTTTAACATCGTAACCTTCAGAAGTGTATTTGAACGCGTAGCCGCCATCAGCCGCCATTAATGGCCAAGTGAAGTACGGTTCTTTTAGGTTCCACATGATTGCAGACTTGCCGTCTTTTTTAAGTTTTGCATCTAATGCTGCAACCTCTTCCCAAGACTTTGGTGGGTTTGGAACTAGGTCTTTGTTGTAGATTAGAGATAGAGACTCAACCGCAACTGGATAGCCGATCAATTTGCCGTCGTAACGTACTGCATCCCAAGCGAAATCAACGATACCTTCTTGAATATTCTTAGAAGGTTTAATTTCTGCTAGCAGGCCAGCTTCTGCGTAACCACCGAAACGGTCGTGAGCCCAGAATACGATATCAGGACCGTCGCCAGTCGCTGCAGTTTGAGGGAATTTGTCTTGAAGGCCATCTGGGTGAGCCACAGTCACTTTAATGCCTGTGTCTTCTTCAAATTTCTTACCAACTTCAGCAAGGCCGTTGTAGCCTTTATCACCGTTGATCCAGATAGTAAGTTGTCCTTCTTCGATGGCAGCATTAGCACCAAAAGAACCCAAAGCAACAAGAGTACCTAGTGCTACAGCGCTTAACTTTTTCATGTTCGTATCCTTTTTATATTTTTGATGTAGGGCTAGTCCATTGAGGTTCAGCCGTATTTCGACATATATCATCTGAAATAATCCAATATGTCTCATCCTCCTAATCCCTACGCCCTTACAATTATGACGTATTTTCGTGATCTAAATCGCCAAGGGTAAGAGACTCAAATCACAAAATGGATAGTTCCTGTGATCGGTTTCAACTTTAGGTGGTGCAATAATGTGATTTCCGACCAACTGCTTTCTTCCTCCTCCTTTTTTACTCCTCCCTTTCTACTCCCCCTACAATTATTTCTATTAGGAGGATGTCGCACTACGCACAATCTTAGAAACTGCAGTCATCCAAGAGTGGATGGTAAGAACCCTTTCCCAGCAGTGCCTACGTATTAGGAAAAAGATTTGCTGGTTTTGCATTGCCAGACGAGTGGAATGTCATTATTAGTGTTGTTTGTGGTAATTATTTCACGGGGGAGACAATACGAATAATGTGGGGGAGAGAAACTCGTACTTGGCTATGATGGGTAGCACTTCTATTCAGGACATTTTATTGAAGTGCTACCCTACTTTTCTTACCAACCGCAAGAACTTACCGATTCCTACTGTTACTGCTCGCTAGATAATTCATATAATGATGAGCGGTGAATAATAAAAAATTGATCGAGGACGAGCTACATGGCGAGTGTCACGTTAAAAAATGTTTGTAAAGCGTATGGCGACGTACTGATTTCTAAGAACGTAGACCTAACAATCAACGAAGGTGAATTTGTTGTTTTCGTAGGTCCATCAGGTTGTGGTAAATCTACCCTTTTACGTTGTATTGCCGGTCTTGAAGACATTACTTCAGGTGATTTGTATATTGGTGACCAGCGCATGAATGACGTCGAACCATCCAAACGTGGTGTTGGTATGGTATTCCAGTCTTACGCTCTTTACCCGCACCTTAACTTATATGACAACATGTCATTTGGCTTGAAACTAGCAAAAGCAGACAAAGCAGAAATCGACAAGCGTGTTGAACAAGCAGCAGAAATCCTACAACTAGGCCACTTGCTTGAGCGCCAACCAAAAGCACTTTCTGGTGGACAGCGTCAACGTGTGGCGATTGGCCGAACATTAGTATCGCAGCCAAATGTATTCCTTCTAGACGAGCCACTATCAAACTTGGATGCGGCACTGCGTGTAAACATGCGAGCACAAATTACTAAGCTACAACGCCAACTTGGTTGTACCATGATCTACGTAACGCACGATCAGGTAGAAGCGATGACAATGGCAGATAAAATCGTTGTACTAGACGGCGGTTATGTATCGCAAGTTGGTAAGCCGCTTGAACTTTACCATTACCCACAAAACCGCTTTGTAGCTGGCTTTATCGGTTCTCCGAAAATGAACTTCATGAGCGTATTCATTGATGAAGTAGAAGCAGAGCGCGTCAAAGTTCAACTATCTAACGGCGTATCTTTCTGGATTCCGGTGGATGGTACAACCGTTAACCGCGGCGACCGAATGTCTTTAGGCATTCGCCCTGAGCACCTATTATCCGCTTCTGAAGCTGATGCAAGTATTCACGGTGAAGTGATGATTGTTGAGAAGCTAGGTAACGAAACTCAAGTATACCTAAATCTAGAAGGCGCGGACGCCGACGTTATTTTCCGTCAGCCGGACACGCTTGCAGTCGACACTGGCGATAAAATCGAGATCGGTATTCCAGCTCATCGTTGTCACCTGTTCCACAGTGATGGTCGCGCATGCCGCCGCCTATACAAAGAAAACGGCGTAGAAGTCGAATAGTTCATTCGTCCTTACTCAAAAAAATCCCTCTCAAGTGAGAGGGATTTTTTTATCTTAATAAATATCAGCAATTCGATACTAAATCATTAATCGTGAACGAATCAAATCACCCGTTTCTTCTACCCTCACATAAACCATTGTCTTTGTACTGATA